>JAFTFP010000032.1 GCA_017449485.1 Lachnospiraceae bacterium | reverse complement strand
GTGCCGCGTCGTCGAAGCTTGCGATGCCGCCCGCCGCTTTGATCTTCACGTCCGGTCCGACATATTTTGCAAAAAGCGCCACATCGTCAAAGGTTGCGCCGGCGGTGGAGAAGCCGGTGGAGGTCTTGATGAAGTCCGCGCCGGACTCGGTCACGATGTGACACATGCGGATCTTCTCCTCTTCCGTGAGCAGGCAGGTCTCGATGATGACCTTCAGGATCCGGCCGCCGCAGGCTGCCTTGATCTGACGGATCTCATCCAGCACGTAGTCATCGGAGCCCTCTTTCAGCTTGCCGATGTTGATGACCATATCAATCTCATCCGCGCCGTTCTCAATGGCGTCCTTTGTCTCGAACACCTTGGCGGCGGTAGTGTGATTGCCATTCGGGAAACCGATGACCGTGCACACCGGAACGGCCTTGCACTCCGCCGTTTCCTTCGCAGCCATGTATTCCTTCGCTTCTTTCACATAGCAGGGCGGAATGCAGATCGACGCCGTCTGAAAACGCATCGCATCGTCGCAGATTCCGTGAATCTCTTCCGTCGTGCTCCCCTGCAGCAGCAGCGTGTGATCGCACATGCCGATCAATTTCTGAATTTGTTCTTTCTCCATCTTCTGTTCCTCGAATTCTATACGTTTTTTACCGCAGATTCTCCGGCCCGAAGCCGAACGGCAGCAGGTCCTTCAGCTTTAACAGCTGATAGTCGCCTTCTGCCTTCACCAGCAGGATCTCGAAGGTCTCCGGATCACAGAACTCCATCATCACCTGCCGGCAGACGCCGCAGGGCGCGCAGTACTGATCCGGTGCTGCGCCGGCCTTCCCGCCCGCGACCGCGATGCGGGTAAAATGCCGTTTCCCGTCGTAGACCGCTTTGAAGAAGGCGGTGCGCTCCGCGCAGTTTGACGGGGTGTAGGCCGCATTCTCAATATTGCAGCCCTGATAAATGCTCCCGTCCTCGCACTCGAGCGCGGCACCCACCGCAAAGCCCGAGTACGGGACATACGCGTGCTCCCGCGCTTCAAGCGAGAGCCGCGCAAGCTCTATGTATTCCATTTTCTCTCCTTATCTCGACCGGACAAACGGCTTGCCGTTTGCAGCCGGGGCGTTGGCACGTCCGACAAAGAGCACCAGAGCCAGGATGGTGACGATGTACGGGATCATGGAGATCAGGTTCGGCGAAATCGTGTTGCCCAGGCTGACCAGGGTTTTGACACCTGTGCACAGTCCGAACAGCAGGCAGGCTGCCGTAGCGCCGCCCGGGGAGAACTTACCGAAGATAACCGCCGCGATGGCGATGAAGCCCTGGCCGACGATGATGCTCGGACGGAACTGGTTGACCGTCGCCAGCGTAACGAAGGCTCCGCCCAGACCTGCCAGGAAACCGGACAGGATGACGCAGGTATACCGCACGCGGTAGACGTCGATACCCAGGGACTCACAGGCCTCCGGATGTTCGCCGCACGCGCGCAGGTGCGAGCCGAATTTTGTCTTATAGAAAACGAACCAGCATACGGCCGCCAGCACGAAGACGAGGTAGGCAACCGAGTAGACGTTCAGCACGTTGCTGCCAAAGGAGCCCGCCGGGAAGACGCCCTCGAAGAGCTTGGGCAGCTTGCTGGACGGATCCATGCCGGGCGTGTCGGAGGAGTTGTCGAACATCGCTTTGCAGATGAAGATCGACAGGCCCGTGCCCAGGAAGTTGATGGCGGTTCCGGCGATGGTCTGATCCGCGTGGAACTGGATGCAGACGATGGCGTGAATGGTGGCCATCAGCGCGCCGGCAAGACCGCCGCACAGGAAGGCAAACCAGCCGTTTCCGGAATAGAGGCCGACCACCGCGCCGGTGAAGGCGCCGACGGTCATCATGCCCTCAATACCGATGTTGACAACGCCCGACCGCTCCGAGAAGCAGGAGCCCAGCGCCGCGAACAGAAGCGGCGGCGTGGCAATCAGGGTTGCATTGATCAGAAGACCTAAGTTAGTCAGGAAATTCATTTATTTGCCCTCCTTTCCGTCTTTCTTCGGGGCGAGCTTTAAGAACAGCTCCCTGAAAACGGATGAGATCGCGATGAAGATAATGACGCAGCCCATGATGATGTTGACAACCTCTGCAGGTGCTTTGATCATCGTCAGCTTGGAGCCGCCGTACTTCATGGCGCCGTAGAAGATGCCGGCGAAAATGCAGCCGAGGGGATTGGAGCCGCCGATCAGGGCGACCGTGATACCTTCAAAGCCGAAGCCCTCCTGAGAGGCCAGCTGCGCAAGGCGTCCGCCCATGCCCAGGATCTGCACGGCGCCGCCCAGACCTGCCAGCGCACCGGAGATGCCCAGTGCCGTCAGGATCGAGGCGTCTGCGTTGATGCCGGCGTACTCCGCCGCGTTGCGGTTGAAACCGACGGCCTTCAGACGATAGCCGAGGGTGGTCTTCTCAATGATGATGTACATGATGACGGCAATGATCACCGCCAGGATGAAGCCCCAGTTCGCGGAGTTGCAGTCCAGGACTTTCCGGATGCTCTCCGGGAACAGGATCCGCGCGGAGGCCAGCACGTCCTTACTGGCTTCGCCGCCGCCCTCCTTGTGAATGATCTTCGTGTTGACCACGTAATTGGAAAGGTAGAATGCGATCCAGTTGAACATGATGAAGGAAAGGACTTCGTGAATGCCGCGCTTCACCTTCATGATGCCGACGATCAGCGACCAGCAGCAGCCTGCTGCCGCCGCGCCGATAATGCACAGCGGAACATGGATGATCGCCGGGACGTCCACCAGGATGCCCAGCACCGTTGCGGTCAATGCGCCGACAATATACTGGCCTTCTGCACCGATGTTGAAGACGCCCGTCCGGAAGGAGAAGGCGACCGACAGACCGGTGAAGATAACGGGGCTGGCGTAGATCAGGGTCCACACCAGATATTTCGGCTTGCCGAAAATGCTCGAGAACAGCTTGCCGTACGCGGTCGCCGGGCTGATGCCCGCGATTGCCAGGAAGATCGCGCCGATCAGGAAGCCGATGAGAATTGCCAGGATGGTATAGAGCACACTGCTCTCCAGAATACTTTTCTTCTTCATTCCTTCTTACCTCCTGCCATCATGAATCCGAGTTCTTTCTCGTCCGCGTTCTTGCCGGGCACCTCGCCGGTGATCTGTCCGTCAAAGATGACGTCGATCCGGTCAGACAGGCTCATGATTTCATCCAGTTCGAAGGAAACCAAAAGAACCGCCCGTCCTTTGTTTCGCTGCTCGACAATGTATTTGTGTACGAATTCGATCGCGCCGACGTCCAGACCTCTGGTCGGGTTGACCGCGATCAGAAGTTCCTTATCATTGGTGACCTCGCGGGCGATGATGACCTTCTGCTGATTGCCGCCGGAAAGGGTTCCCGCCGGGCGCAGCTCCGAGCCGCGCGGCCGCACGTCGAAGTGATCGATCAGATCCGTCGCGTGGTCGCGGATCGCCTTGCGGTCCAGCATGCCCTTCAGGGAGTACGGCGCCTCCTCAAAATGCTGCACGATCAGGTTGTCTTCCACGGAGAAGTCCAGGACCAGTCCGTGTTTCTGGCGGTCGGCCGGAATGCTGGACAGGCCTGCATTGAAAATCTCGCTGGGCGTCTTGTTGAAGATGTCCTTGCCGTGCATGTGAACCTCGCCGGACTCTGCCTTCTTAAGACCAGTCAGAATCTCGACCAGCTCCGTCTGGCCGTTTCCGTCGACACCCGCCAGACCCACGATCTCGCCAGCGCGCACGTTCAGGTAGAGGCCTTTCAGGATCTCAACGCCGCGGTAATCCTTCGCGTGAAGGTCCTTTACCTCCAGCACGACCTCGCCGGGCTCCTGGTCCTTCTTATCGACCTTGAAGCTGACGTCGCGGCCGACCATCATGGCCGCCAGATCGTTCTCGCTCACATCCGCGACCTTCACGGTCTGGATGTATTTACCCTGCCGGATAATCGTGCAGTAATCCGAGCAGGCCTTGATTTCCTTCAGCTTATGGGTGATCAGAATCACGCTCTTTCCATCCGCCGTCAAGTTGCGGATGATCTCCATCAGCTCATCGATTTCCTGCGGTGTCAGGGAGGCGGTAGGCTCATCCAATATCAGCACCTGTGCGCCGCGGTACAGCACCTTCAGGATCTCCACTCTCTGCTGCATGCCGACGGAAATATCCTGGATCTTCGCATCCGGATCCACGCTCATGCCGTAACGCTCCGAGAGCTCGAGCACCTTGCTGCGCGCGAGCTTCTCATCGACCACCAGGCCCTTGGTCGGCTCCACACCCAGAATAATATTGTCCGTCACAGTGAACGGCTGAATCAGCATGAAATGCTGGTGCACCATGCCGATGCCCATCTCGATCGCGTGCTTGGGGCTGTTCAGGTGGGTCTCCTGGCCGTTGATGAAAATCTGGCCGCTCGTCGGACGGTACAGACCGTACAGCACGTTCATCAGCGTGCTCTTGCCCGCGCCGTTCTCACCCAGAATCGCGTGCACCTCTCCTTTGTGGACCGTCAGATTGATGTGATCATTGGCCGTGAAGTCACCGAATTTCTTCACGATGTCCTTCATCTGAATGACCACACTGTTCTCGTCCATGTGGCTTTGACTGCTCAATGTGCTACCTCCTCCTTCTATGTATGTGTCTATGTGTTGGAACAATGTGCAGGCATCTCCCGGGTCCTCTGAGCGGGCCGGCACTTAGGCGGCGTATTGTGGCGCCTTATGTGCCGCTGCCTCGCGAGGCGGAGCGAGAGCGTGCCCGGGATGCCTGTGCATTGTGAAATCCCGTTAAATCACAACAATATCCCGATATCCCATCGCTTTCAGCAGGTCCGAGAGCTCCTGCATCAGAGCGCTGCCCGGCTGGGCAAAACCCGAATACGCCGGACGCACTCCCATCGGGCGGCAGGCGATGAGCTTGAATCGGAAGGGCCTGAAGATGCCGACCGCCTTCGGGTCTTTCTTTTTCTGTCTGTAATCTCCGGCGGCTTCCTTTTCCAGCTGCTTTAAATAAAGCGGAAGCAGGAACTCGCCGGCGCCCTGCACGCTCTTTCTCACGTCGTATAAGTGCGGTGCGATCACACAGCGGATCTCATAGAGACGCTCGTGCTCTGCGAGCCACCGGGCATTCTCCAGCACCGTCTCGTTCGGCGCATCCGTGATACGCCGGTGGTCCTCACTGTCAAAGGCTTTGATATCCAGCATCACGCCGTCGCTCACCTGCATCAGAGCCGGATTTTGCCTGAAATCAATGGTCCCGTTGCTGTCGATCAGGGTCGTCAGCGGCAGGCCCGCGCCCGCGTCCGTCTTCTTCGCGATCGTAAAAAGCTCCGTCAGGAAATCCGGGTGCAGCATGCACTCGCCGCCCGATACGCTGATACCGCGGATGAAGGGAATCTGGCGCTCCACCTTCTTCATCACCTCTTCCGGCGTCATGCGGATGACGCGGGGCGAGGCATTGTGCGGGCACACATGGATGCACGTGTCGCACTGGACACATTTTGCCGGATCCCAGCTGACACGCCCGTCCGCCGTAAGGCTCAGGGCCCCGGCGGGACATTGGGCTACACAGGTTCCGCAGGAGATGCAGACCGCGCGGGTCTCCGGGTTGTGGCAGTACCGACAGTTGATATTGCAGCCCTGCAGGAAGATGGCTGTCCGGTTGCCCGGGCCGTCCACGCTGCTGAAGGGAATGATTTTATTGACAAGCGCTGTCTGAGTCATATTTTGCCAGGTCTGCCTCAGCGAATCTTCCGTTCCAGGATGTGTCCGTTCTTCGAGGCGCCCAGGCCCAGTGCCGTGGTGTCCTGCAGCACGGCCGTGCCCGCGTCGAGCTTCTCCATCTCGGAGCGCTTGACCAGATAGCCGGTCACGCGGATCACGTCGCTGTCGCTCGAATAGAAGGACAGGTAGCGCAGATCCTTGCGGAATGCGCCCTTGATGATGTCCAGCACGTACTCCGGATTGCGGTGCACCGTGACGTCGATGGGGAAGATGTCGCCCGTCCCGGACGGGAAATAATGATGGAACTTCGAGAGCACCAGCAGCTGGTCGATCAGCTCCTCCGGCTCCTCTCCGATCGGAATGCGGGTGCCGGGCGTCACGTCGATGTCGCTGGCGATACCCACCTGGGCGTGCAGCAGGAAATGCCCGCCTGTGATCTCACAGTACGGATTCGTGTGCGCCTGATTGAAGTCATTGATGATGTCCATGATCTCGACGCCGAGCTGCGTCGCTTCCTCGCTGTGGCCAAAGCGTCCCTTCTCGTCGCCGGGCTGGATCCTGCCTTCCTTCTCAAGCAGAATGTTGACGGCCTCAGCCAGACCCACCAGACCGAACATGGCGGTGAACCGGTCTCTCGAGATCAGGCCTTCGCGCACCAGGAAGCTGTTTTCGAAGAAACCGCTCTCCTCCACCTCAAAGCGAATGCGCGCGTCCATGTACCGCGCCATGATGTCCATGACATACGGCAGCTGATTCTTCTTGAAATCTTCAATGTTCTGTGCGCGCTTGGCGATGTTGCCCAGGATCAGGCGGCACAGCGTGTAGGAGCCGCCGCCCAGCGGCAGGCCGTTGTAGCAGCTGGCGATGACATAGCGTTCCGTCAGCTCTCTGCAGAACATCTTATGATTGGCAAAACTCGGCTTCGCACTGTGCAGTGCGCAGTGGATAGCGGTCATCATGAACTCGTCGTCCGTGACGCCCTCCTCGTACTTCAGTGACAGGTTCGGCACTGCGTCCTCCAGCTCCGCCTCGATCTCGCAGATCATCCTGCCGGCGCGGCTCGGCTTCGGGCCGATATCCGCGTGGGAGAAGGAATCCAGCACCGTGCGGTCCACCTGAATGAGAAACAGGCGGATCAGCTTCCGCGCCGTATCCTCGTCAACGGTGTCCATGAAGGGCTCCAGCAGCTCGTCCAGCTGGCCCAGATAGACCGGATAATTCGTGACACTGGGCACGTGCTTATAGATGATCAGCAGCGCATTCAGTGCCTCGAACAGATCCTTCGGCGGATCCAGCTGCAGGAACTTGCTGCCCTGCTGGAAGAACTTCTCATAGTCCGGCGCGATATAGCGTGGCCGCACCGGCGCGTGCCCCTCCGACAGATCGCAGATGCACTGCGTCTCGATCGGCGCGTTCAGCAGCTCGTCCAGCCCCTCCGGCAGGTCCAGCACCTCCAGCAGCGAATCGGCTTTATTCGCCAGATTCGTCACCTTCTGCTCATGAGTCAGCACGGGAGATTTAATAATATCCAGAATTTCATCACGGGTCTGGTTCACCCGCTCCATCGTAATTTCGCGCATGATATGCCTCCAGTTGCGTTAAACATAGTTCACAGTATTATATCAAAAAATGAGACGGGGGGACAGAGCACCGTCCCATTTTTCTTCGGAAAGGGCTGGAAGGTCCCAGAAATAGGGGTGGGACGAGGGGACAGAGCACCGTCCCACTCGCACCGTCCCACTCGAGCACCGTCTCACTCCAGGCATAAAAAAGGGATTCCCTCCGAGATCGCTCTCTTCGGGAATCCCCTTTGATTACTTATTCAGTTGAACTTCAACTCTTCAGTCAGTCAGGATCAGTCCAGCTCGTAGACATCGCCGTACTTCGCCTCGAACTCGTCCTTGGAGGCAGGAACAACGATCTCACCGCTGATGATCTTAGCCTTGACATCCTCAACAGCTGCAATGACTTCAGGAGTCAGCAGATCCTGTGTAGGAGCAATGTCAACACCAGCGTTAGCCAGCTCGTAAACCTTGACGCCGCCTTCCAGCTTGCCGGCAAGAGCCTCGGTAGCTGCATCATAAACAGCGTTGTCAACTCTCTTCATAGCGGAAGTGATAACGGTGCTCGGAGCGATAACGGACTGGTCGGAGTCAACACCGATTGCATAGACGCCAGCTTCCTGGCAAGCCTCGATGACGCCGTTGCCGGTGCCGCCTGCTGCGTGGTAGACAATGTCAGCGCCGCCCGTGATCTGAGCGTTTGCGGAAGACTTGCCGATTGCAGGATCAGCAAAGCTGTTTGCGTTGGTCTGCTGAACAGTTGCTTCCGGATTCGCATCCAGAACGCCGGCGACATAGCCGTAACCGAACAGGTGCATGGTATCAGAAGCCATACCCAGAACGAAACCGACGTTGTTGGTCTTGGTCATCATACCTGCGACATAGCCGACCAGGTAGGAAGCCTGCTCCTGCTTGAACATCAGGCAGGTAACATTCGGAAGATCGGAGCAGCTGGAATCATCAATGATTGCGAACTGCTGATCCGGATTCGCCTCAGCGGCTGCTCTGGTTGCATCTGCCAGCATGTAGCCGACGCAGATGATCAGATCATAATCCTCATCCATGAATGCTTCGATGTTGGGTGTGTAATCTGCATCACCCTTGGACTCAAGGTAGTTGACCTCGATGCCGAGATCCTTGCCGGCTCTCTGAAGGCCTTCCCATGCGGACTGGTTGAAGGAACCATCGTTGACACCGCCTACGTCTGTGACCAGACCGACGCTGAAGTCTGCAGGATCCACTGCTGCTGCAGCTTCTGTGGCTGCCTCTTCAACTGCTTCCTCAGCAGCTGCGGCTTCCTCTGTAGCTGCCTCCTCGACCTGCTCCGCTGCTTCCTCGACGGCTTCCTGAGCCGGTTCGGTAGCTGCCGGTGCAGAAGCGGTTCCGCAAGCTGCAAGCGATGCTGCCATGACTGCGGAAAGTGCTGCTGCGAGAACTTTCTTCTTCATAATATTTCCTCTCCTTTCAGAAATAAACCGGACACCTGAAGGTGCCGTTTCTTGATACAGTTAGGTATATTATCACATATTTGCGACAAGATTCTACTGAAATTTGTGACAAAAAGAATTCATCTGCGGGCAGATTATTCAGCTATCTGATTCTTGCATATCCTGCCTGATCAAAATCCGGATCGCCTCCACAGCGGTCGGAATTGCCCGCTCCGTGTCATGGAACTGGGGATTGGGCAGGCCTTTCTTCGCCCGCTCCTGGTTTGCGACAACCAGAAAACAGGAGCCCACGCGCACATGCAGATAAGAGCCCACAATAAACAACGCGGCCGACTCCATCTCGGAGGCGAGGCACCCCAGCCGCAGCCACGCCTGCCATTTATTTTCCAGCTCATAGCTCACGGGCATCAACTCCGGCTCATGCTGGCCATAAAAGGAATCCTTGCACTGCACAACGCCCACATGATAAGGCCTTCCCGCATTTTCAGCGGATTTGATCAGAGCGGTCAATACAGCAGGATCCGGCACAGCCGGGTATTCGATCGGCGCATACTCGCGGCTGGTCCCCTCCATGCGCACCGCGCCGCTGGCGATCACCACATCTCCGCCGTGCACATTGTCCTGCATGCCGCCGCACGTCCCGACGCGGATGAAGGTGTGCGCGCCGCATTTTGCCAGCTCCGTGATCGCGATGGCTGCCGAAGGTCCGCCGATGCCGGTGCTCGTCACACTCACCTTCACGCCGTCCAGCGTGCCGGTGTAGGTCGTGAATTCCCGCACGTCCGCCACCTGGACCGCATTGTCAAAATGTGCCGCAATCTGCTCGCAGCGCTTCGGATCGCCGGGCATGATCACATATTTGCCGATGGTCTCCGGGCTGATGCCTGTATGATACTGTCTTCCGCTTCCTTCTGTATAATCAATCATTTT
The DNA here is from genome assembly GCA_017449485.1 of Lachnospiraceae bacterium. Taxonomy (GTDB): domain Bacteria; phylum Bacillota; class Clostridia; order Lachnospirales; family Lachnospiraceae; genus CAG-791. The sequence goes on along the minus strand of JAFTFP010000032.1, from coordinate 202 downwards.
TTCCCCCCTCCAGAAACTTCAGAAGTGCTTCCCTGGTCTCATCATAATCGGAAAGGCCGAGGTCATACAAGGCCTGATTTTCCTCCGCATTCATCGCATACGTGCTCATCGGCAGGTGCCGGCTCGGCGCATAGATGAAGGCGCTGCCCTCCTTCTCCTTCTCGAAGATGAATTTCTGCTGCTCCCTGTAGAACAGGTGCCG
>JAFTFP010000310.1 GCA_017449485.1 Lachnospiraceae bacterium | reverse complement strand
CCGATATGGCCGAATACGCCGGCTGGTTCCCGTATTTTGGCTATTGGAAAGAAGAAAACAAGCCGCTGACTAGTGACTTCAGGCCTGTTGCATCTGGAAAAGGCGAGGCGCTTCAGGACGGCGAAGTGTTTCAGGCTGGAGAAGCACTTCAGAATAGAGAGAATGAATATGTACTGAAGACGCGCAGCGGGGAAAAGGTGACGGTTCGGGTGAACTGGGCAGGTGAGAAAGCACAGGGGGCTTCCTGCGAGACTGAAACCGGGGAGCAGCTTCGGATCCGGACCATCTGGTATGATGATGGCCGCGGCGGACAGAGTGTGACGGACCTGCAGGAAGAGGACGGTGCAGCTGGAACGTGCGATCTCGTGATGCTCGGGTCCGATCATGGGAGTGAGATAAATGAGGCGGAGACAGATAAGACGGAGACAGATAAGGCTGAGATAGATGGAGCGCAGATACTGACAATCTGGCTGCTTCCGACCAGGCTGTCTGATTCAATGTTTGGCGAGCTCTATTATAAGCAGGGGAAGTGGCAGGATCACTTCGAGCTGGTGCGCGAGCCCCGTGAAGGAATAGGAGAAGGCTTGAGAGGAGGAATTGATGAAGGTTTGGGAGAAGACTTGGGAGAAGGCGGCCGGGAGGCCGGGATTACTGTCAGTTTGTGGAAGGTGAGGTAGTGCTCGGTAAAATGATGTGGGCGAAACTGAATTGACGTTCGGGACTTCCTTCCGATTTCAACACAAGCATAGCAAGCTAGCACGGCGCAACGAGATGCCTTTGGGCATCTTTTTTTGTGCGCATGCATCTTACTGGACGGCGCGCTGGACGCTGTTCAGGAGCTCACAACCTGCCGTTCGTGCAGAAAATCGGCCGTTCGCGCAGAAAGGATAGCAAACAATGAAATATTGTGATATGATAATCGAGTTACAATAAACGACGCACGTGATAGTGATGCACGTGATAGTGACGCACATAATAGTGACGCGCGATTGCTTCGTGTGGTACAGGACGACAGCAGAGGAGAGGGAGCAGCAGAGACAGAAGATCTCAGCCGATCCAGCCCCTGTGCGGTCGCATTTTCGTAACATCATAAGAACTATCACAAATAGAGATCAAATTGAAAATGGTATATCAATATGATATAAAACGCTTTTAATCGGATGTCGTGCATGCTATAATAATATAGAGATGTAATATGACTATAACAGCAAAATATGATTGAAATTATGATTGTAATGCTGACTGGTTATATTCATGAATCCGACAATCAACATTTTGACCATTGACATTTCATTCGGATAAAAATGAAAGAAATGAAAGCAACAGAGGAGGGCAAAGGAATGCATAAGAGGAAACATCGGATGTTGGGACGTTTCTTGAGTATTGCGCTGGCCGCAGTGCTCACAGTAACATCCTGCTACGTCGCACCGGCGAGGGCGCTGGCAGATGACGGAAGCGCCGGCGGGGAGGCAGCTGTTACGGAAACGGTAACACCGCAGCCGGAAGCGCCGGCAGCACAGGAGCCAGCCGCCGAAGAACCGACAGCAGAACAGACTGCAGAGCAGCCGGCAGCACAGACGGATGCGGGAACTTCAGTAGAGGCTGGCGGAGCAGAAAGTGAGGGTACCATCTCAGATGGTCAGGCCGGCTCAGAGACAGCCGCTTCTACAGCGACCGATCCGAACGCAGATCCCACCGCAGTGGATCCTAACGCAGCTCCGGCAGCGGAAGGCATTGAAGATGCAGAAAGCGCTGAAGGTTCAGAAAACGCTGAAGGCACGGATGCTGAAGACGCCGAAAAGAAGCCTGCTGAGGAAATTGAGGTTGGTGATGAGACCAGCGAGTTTATCAGTACGGTTGCACTGATTTACCAGTACGGTCAAGAAACTGAGACTTCTACCGTGACTCTGAAGGGCAATGCATCTGTAAACCTTTCCGGTCAAGCCAAATCGATCGAGGGTTACGAGCTGGAGAGCATTACCGTACAGAACGGAACGATCTCAGCGGCAGCCGACAGCATCCTTCAGAAGGTTGAAGGCGAGAGCGCTTCCCTCTTCTATATTGAAAGTGGTTCAGGAACAGAAACTTCCATTGATGGATCGGTTTCTGTTGTTTTCGTATATAAGGAAGCCGTTTCAGAGGAAGAAGAGCCGGAAGAAAAAGAGACTGAAGTGATCGATAAAACGATCAAAGTCTACACAAATGGTTCTCAGGTTGAAATCGGTGAGGAACCGAAGGACATCCGCGCCATCGGCGAGGAAGCTGCTGAGGAAGGTCAGATTTTGACCAGCGCTTCTTATCATGATCAGAACGGCAATGAGGTCGAGCTTCATTATGTGAAGAACGTCACAGAAGAAAACGTGAAGAAGACTGTCTTCACCAACGATGAAGATGCGGCAAATGGCAGCTACCAGGCCTTTGACCTGGCAGAAGACGCTGATACTGTCGAGATCACCTTCTCCTATGAAACCGAAGAGAAGGAAGAGAAGGAGCCGGAAGACCGAACCCTCACTGTTTATGCGAACGGTGAACAGATCGAAATCGGCAGCGAGCCGGTTGACATTGCGGCGCTCGGCGAAGCGGCCGCTGAAGAAGATCAGACATTCCTTCATGCAAGCTACACGGATCAGAACGGATCCGAAATTGCCCTTCATTTCATTAAAAATACGGTAAAAGACAATGTGAAGCAGACCGTCTTCACCAATGACGAAGATGCTGCCTCTGAGAACTGGCAGACATTTGATCTGGCAGAGGGTGCAGAATCTGTCGAAATCACATTCCATTACGAGGCGGAAGAGAAGATCGTCTACAAATCCGGATTCCTGCGCTACAAGAATGGAGACTATTCAATAACAATTATCTATAGTGCAGAGGCTGAGATCCCGGAAGGAGCATATCTTGATGTTCGGGAAATTGAAAAAGATACTGAAGAATATCAGGATTATCTGAATGCTGCTGTTGAAAAACTAGGCAATAGTGATGAATCTGTCACAGCACGTTTTTTTGATATTAAAATTAAAGATGAATCGGGTTCTGAAATTGAACCCGTAACAAGTGTTAATGTTCGCATTTCATACAGAACACCTGCTAATGTTTCGTCCAGCAGCAGCGCAGATGTTGTCCATATCTCTGATGACAATCACACATCAACCGTAAATGTAAACCATTCAAGTGGAAATATGGTCAGCTTTGGTGCGGACAGCTTTTCTGTTTATGGCATTGTGTACACTGTAGATTTTGAATATAACGGTTATGCATTCAGCATGCCAGGTGGAACCATGCTGCGCCTTACAGATATACTGTCAAGACTGGGGGTAAATGTTACAAATGAACAGATCATAGATGCGGAATTTACGGATTATGGCCTTGCTGCAGTTTACCAGGCGAGTCAGACGATGGTAATCAAGGAAATTGCACCGCTTCAAAATGAAACAGATAGCCGGATGTTTGCTGTTGTTGACGGTATTGGTCCGGCAATTGAAGATGTCTATACTTCTGACATTGTTTCTATTGGAACCTGGGTGTTCGACAGTTATGCACCGTTTTCCAGCGAAGAAGTTCTATCGATTTATACAGACAATAATCAGGCTTATCTCATCAGTGTTACAGATGTTCAAAACGAAGATGGCACGTGGAACCTGGAAGATAATACATCGTCTTTTACTGTCAGCACCAAGAGTAAGACGGACGATATAGATTGGGATGCTTCTATCGATTTGGACTTCTCATATACAATTTCACAGAGCGCATTACAGGAAATGAAAGATGCAGCACGAGCTGGAACAGATCCTGTAATTGTTTATGACTTTAATTCGGCACTCACTGATGGGGGAGTAATTCTTGGATTTGCCAATGAAGTAAGAAATGGCATGCTGATGGCAGGTGGCCGGCGTGTTGGTAACTATTCTATTGTTGACGGTGTGCTGACAATAACGATCACAAGCCGCAGCTGGCTGATTGGAAGGACGAGCTTGCCTGGAACATTTGGGCTCAGTGTTTCTATGAATGAAGAAGATAACACGGGCAGGGAAGGCGATACTTTTGAGTTCCCTGGAGCTGGAAATATTGATGTTACTTATAAAAAGAGGTTTAACATTCAAGAGAAAACAGTAAACGGGACTAAGAATTCAGATGGTAGCTGGACACTGTCTTATTCTGCACAGATCGTGGTGAATAGGGAGTTAAGTGATCTTGATTTTTCTGATACTTATGCTGGACTTCAAACTTTGAATGAGGGTAGTGTCAAGATTAATGGACATCAGGCAAACATCGAAGCTAGAACTTCTTCCGGTGGCGGTAGGTTTGATATATCCAGCAGCAATTTTAAGTCCGCATTGGGCCTGGGAGCCGATGATAATATTCCTGCTGGAACATACAATATAACTTATACCACAACTGTTGCAGCCGAAGACCTGATCAAAGAAGAAATCGGAGAAGAAACTGGAACGACTGAGACGAATAGTGCTACATGGAAGGTTGACGGAGGAGATAATTTACCTGGCGGAGAAACTGAGAAAGAGATTCCTTATGAAGAACCGACGCCTCCCACGCCGCCTTTCAAGAAGAGTTCTGATCCTGCTAGCGGCACACAGATATCAAATGCTGGTCAGGAAATCACCTACACGATCGAAGTTGGTGATGCAGACTTTAGTCTTGAGGGGCTGCACGTCACAGATAGCATGACCGACTTGCAGACGCTGGTGGACGGAAAAGTTTATATAGCTTATGGCAGTCCGGATGCAGAGCGCACGGAAATGAGTTCGGATTCCATAAAATGGGTTAATGATGACAATTACAGCACTAACTCTTTACAGGTGTTTGATTACACTTTTGGCAGCGGAAGCGGCAATGGCCCTGCGTACATTATCTATACCACAAGGGTGATAGATCAGACCACAGCGACTGAAAATGGTATCTACGGAACAGTTAGTGCAGAT
>JAFTFP010000031.1 GCA_017449485.1 Lachnospiraceae bacterium | reverse complement strand
TTGCCGCAATGGACCACGGCGGTTTTCCTCTCTCCATGATTATACAGGGAAAGAAACTGTGATGCGCAGCGAAGAAGACGCAGAGGAGAAGAAGTATGGCTGAAGAGACTATCCGCAGGATCCGGAATCTGCCGCACCTGGGGCAGCGGATTATCAAAACTTCCATCGCGGTATTCCTGTGCCTTGTGATCTATCACATGCGGGGCTACCGCAGCGGCAGCATGCCCGTCGAATCCGCGATCACGGCGATCGTCTGCATGCAGCCGGTCGTCTCCACCGCGGGTGAATTCGCGCTGAACCGCTTCAAAGCCACGTTGATCGGCGCCTTCTGGGGCATCCTGTTCGTCCTGTTCATGGACTTCCTTCCGGCTGCTGTGTCGGGCACCATACTCGTCTACGTCTTCATGAGTCTCGGTGTCCTGCTTTCGCTCTACAGCGCCGTACTGCTGCACAGACCGGACATGTCGAGCCTGTGTGCGATCATCTTTCTGTGCATCGCCATCTCGTATCCGAATATCGAAGATCCGCTCCGCGACGCACTTCTGCGCGTCGTGGACATCATGATCGGCACGGCGGTCGCGGTCTGCGTCAACATTTTCCGGCTTCCGCGCGACCACCGCAGAGAGCGGGTCTTCTTCCTGTATCAGCGGGATCTGATCCCGAGCAGCTCCGCGACGCTCACGCCGGCGCTGATGTTCCAGCTCAACAACCTGTACCGGGACGGCGCACGGATCTGCATCCAGTCCGAGCACGCACCGGCCTTCTTTGCCATGCAGTTCCACAACGTCAACCTGGCCCTTCCGCTCATCGTCATGGACGGCACGGCAATTTTTGACACGAATGAGAACCGGTATCTGTGGGCGGAATACATCCTGCCGATGGACTACGAGCGGCTCAGCCGCGCGCTGAACGACGCGGGAGAGCCCTATTTCATTTACACACTTCACAGAGACCGGATCTGCATCTTCCACAGGGGAGAGATGCAGGACGAGGAGAAATTTGTCTACGAGCGGATGCGCCGCAGCCCTTACCGCATTTATCTGGAGGGGGAAGTCTACGACCCGAAGGAAATCGTCTCGGTCAAGCTGATCTTCCGTAAAGCAAAAAAAGACGAAATCAGTGCACTGCTCGAGCCGGTGCTTGCGGAGTCTCAGATGCGGATGGTAATCCGTCCGCAGGAAGGCGCGGAGGATCTGCTCGCGGCCTATCTGTACAGCGACCTCGCGACACTTGAGCACGCCCGGGAGCGCATCATGGAGTATCTGGGCAAAGATGAGCCCGGCCTGATTCCGCAGATTATCACGCTCGAGGGCGGCTGCCGCGACGAGCGGGACACACGCGAACTGCTGCGGCGTGTGGAGAAGAGCTACGAACCGGTGCGCCTGCCGATTTTGTCTGACAGACCGGAGTAACACCGGGGCAAAATCTGAGCAGCGCCGGAGTAAAGAAAAATTTACCACTATATGTAGCGCTCTGCGAGAAATGTGTTACAATACAAGCTAATAAAAAGCGATGTTTTCAGAATAAAGTCATCGAAATACGATCACAAGTTTCTTTGAAGGAGGCAGGTATGGCGATTTTTAAAGGATCGGGCGTAGCGATTGTTACCCCGATGAAGGAAAACGGAGACATCAACTACGAGGTATTTGAAGCACTTCTTGAGGACCAGGTCGCAAAGGGCACGGATTCCATCGTTGTCTGCGGCACGACCGGCGAGGCTCCGACACTGGATGATCCGGAGCACCTGGAGGCGATCAAGTTCACAGTAGATGTCATCAAGGGAAGAATCCCGGTCATCGCAGGCACCGGCTCCAACAATACGGCGCACGCGGTGATGATGTCCGAAGAAGCTGAGAAGCTTGGCGCTGACGGCCTTCTGCTGGTGACGCCTTACTACAACAAGGCAACACAGGACGGCCTGTATGTCCACTATCGCACCATCGCGGCAGCCACCAAGCTTCCGTGCATCGTTTACAACGTTCCTTCCCGCACCGGCACCAACATCCTTCCGGATACCATGGTCCGTCTGGCAAAAGATACCGAGAACATCGTCGGTATCAAGGAAGCAACGGGCAACATCGCACAGGTTGCAAAACTTGCCGCACTCGCGGATGGCTGTGTTGACATTTACTCCGGCAATGATGATCAGGTGGTTCCGCTCTGCGCACTGGGCGGCCTGGGCGTTATCTCCGTTCTGGCGAACGTAGCGCCGAAGGAGACCCACGACATGGCGATGGCAGCCGTCGAGGGACGCTTCGAGGAAGCGAGAGCAATTCAGCTGAAGGCGATTCCGCTGATTGATCAGCTGTTCTGCGAGGTCAACCCGATTCCGGTCAAAGCTGCTCTGGAAATGCAGGGCTTCAAGGTCGGCGCACCGCGTCTGCCGCTGACTGTGATGACAGAGGCGCATCAGGCGAACCTGCGCAAAGCCATGGTGGAGTTCGGCTGCCTGTAAAAAGCTGCGGAGGAGATCGGTTGTCTGTAAAGGTCATACTCTGGGATATTGACGCCACGCTCTTAAACTTCGAGGCAGCGGAGCGCGAAGGCATCCGGATGGGTTTTGACGCCTTCGGACTCGGCCCCTGCACCGACGAGATGATCGCCCGGTATTCTGTGATCAACAGAAAGTACTGGGAGGCGCTGGAGCGGGGAGAGATGACCAAGCCGGAAATCCTTGTGGGGCGATTCAGGGAGTTCTTTGCAAAAGAAGGACTTCCGGTCATGGTCGCGCCGGCGTTCAACGATCTCTATCAGGTCAACCTGGGTGAGACCATCTGCTTTTATGACAATGCGTATGATCTGGTGAAATCCCTGAAGGGACGCGTGCTGCAGTACGCCGCCTCCAACGGAACCCGGATCGCACAGGAAAAGAAACTGGACAAGTCGGGACTGGGCGCGCTGCTGGACGGCGCATTCATCTCGGAAATCATCGGCGCGGAGAAGCCCACAGCGGGCTTCTTCGACGCCGTTTTTGCAGCCCTTCCGGAATATGAAAAGGACGAGTTTCTGATGGTCGGCGACTCCCTGACCAGCGATATCCGCGGCGGCATCCGAGCCGGCATCCGGACCTGCTGGTACAACCCGCAGAGCAAACCGAACACCACCGGTGAGCAGGCGGATTACGAAATCCGCAATCTGTGGGAAGTCCCGGAGCTGCTGGAACAATAGACGCAGCTGCGTTTGCCGCCTGCGTCTGTCGGCTGCCGCTGCGTCTGCTTTAGGAAGTTATCATGCACATCATTCTTCACGAACCTGAAATCCCCCAGAACACCGGAAACATCGGCCGCACCTGCGTCGCGACCGGCACGGATCTGCACCTGATCAAACCCATGGGCTTTTCCATCGAAGAGAAGTGGGTCAGACGCTCCGGCCTCGATTACTGGCCGCGCCTGAAAGTCCGGACCTGGCAGAATTTTGACGAATTCCGCGCGCAGAATCCGTCCGCTGTGATCTGGTATCTGACCACGAAGGCGCATCAGTGCTACACCGACGTGCAGTTCGGAGAAGATGACTACCTGATGTTCGGAAAAGAGAGCGCCGGTATCCCTGAGGAAATCCTGGTGGAAGATGAGGCCCACTGCATCCGGATTCCCATGCTCGGTGACACACGCTCGCTGAACCTCTCCAACTCCGTCGCGGTCGTCCTTTACGAAGCCCTGCGCCAGCAGTCCTTTGCCGGCCTCAACCGCAACGGCGAGCTGCACCGCCTGCACTGGAAAGAAGAGGAAGCATAAGCGGCGGGAGAATAAGCAGCGGGAAAATGAACGGCAGGAGAATGAGCGGCGGAGAAGTCTGAAAACACCCGGAAATGCCTGAAGATAAATTGGGACTTGAATTTTTCAGTGCTTGTCAGTATAATGGCTTGTGCATGGAATCGTAGCTCAGCTGGGATGAGCGTCCGCTTGACGTGCGGGAGGTCTGGAGTTCGATCCTCCACGGTTCCACTGCTTACAGGAAGTCCGAAAGGACTTCCTTTTTTTATTCCCTGGGAATTGGTAAATTGGTAATATTGCGCCTCACCTGAATTATTCTAGCTTACCTGGAATCCCCCAGGGGTGTGCATTTGTACTCAGATGGAGAACATGCGCTGTTTGAGTACAATAAATCTATGTGAATTTCCGGATTCCGGCGCGGCGG
>JAFTFP010000309.1 GCA_017449485.1 Lachnospiraceae bacterium | reverse complement strand
CGATAGCCGTGGCTCCTTTAAATGTCTGTTATTCAGATAATTATGCCGGATAAGCTCCGTTCTTGACATCAGCCTTGGTAACATCTACCTTATTCTGCTGAGCCTGGCGATACTTGAAGAAATCGATCGCAACCTGCGGGAACAGTGCATAGGAAAGAACGTCCTCATCCTGCTGTTTCCACTCCTTGATGTCCTCTTCGTACTGAGGAAGCTGCGGCGGAATCAGATCTGCAGGTCTGCAGGTAATCGGCTCCTGATCGCCGATAATCTTCTTGACAACTTCAGGATTCATCGGCTTGATGGTCTGGCCGTATTTACCCAGGCACAGATCCTTGGTCTGACCGGAAGCGACCTTGTAGCGCTCACCCATCAGAACGTTCATGACAGCCTGTGTACCGACAATCTGAGAGGACGGGGTAACCAGCGGCGGCTCACCCAGATCTTTTCTGACTCTCGGTACCTCTTCCAGAACCTCAGTGAGCTTGTCGGAGTGACCCTGTTCCTTCAGCTGGCTGACCATGTTGGAAAGCATGCCGCCCGGTACCTGATACAGAAGCGTACGAATGTTAACGCCCAGAACCTTGGTGCTCATCAGGCCGTTCTCCAGGCACTCCTCACGATAAGGTGTGAAGTAGTCTGCGATCTCCTTCAGCGTAGCCATATCATAACCCGTGTCATACGGTGTGCCTCTGAGTGCGCCGACCATAACGTCTGAAGCCGGCTGAGAGGTACCCATTGCAAACGGGCTGATTGAAGAGTCAACGATATCTGCACCGGCTTCGATGGCCTTCAGATAAGTCATGCTTGCGCAGCCGGAGGTGTAATGCGTATGAATGTCGATCGGAAGCTTTGTGCCGGCCTTCAGCGCGCGGACCAGTGTATCAGCGGCATAAGGAACCAGCAGGCCTGCCATATCCTTGATGCAGATGGAATCCGCACCCATTTCTTCGATCTGGCGGGCGATATTCTCCCAGTACTCTTCGGTGTAAGCATCACCGATCGTGTAAGCCAGTGCAATCTGAGCATGTCCGCCCTCTTTCTTGGTGGCACGGACAGAGGTCTCCAGGTTGCGCAGGTCGTTCAGACAGTCAAAGATACGAATGATATCAATACCATTTGCGATGGACTTCTGGACAAAGTACTCCACTACATCATCTGCATAGTGGCTGTATCCCAGAATGTTCTGGCCGCGGAGCAGCATCTGCAGCTTCGTGTTCTTGAAGCCCTTTCTTAAGAGACGCAGACGATCCCACGGATCCTCCTTCAGGAAGCGAAGGCAGGAATCGAAGGTAGCGCCTCCCCAGCACTCTACTGCATGATAACCAACCTTATCCATGGTCTCAACAATCGGAAGCATGATATCGGTAGGCATTCTGGTGGCAATCAGAGACTGATGCGCATCACGCAGAACGGTTTCGACAATTTTAACGGGTTTTTTTACCTGTTCTTCAGCCATTTTAATTTCTCCTTATGTTCTAATTAAACAATTCCAAAGACTGCCATGAACACACCTGCAACGACGGCCGTACCAATAACACCGGCGACGTTCGGGCCCATTGCATGCATCAGCAGGAAGTTTGTCGGATCAGATTCCGCACCGACCTTCTGAGAAACACGCGCAGCCATCGGAACAGCCGAAACACCGGCAGAGCCGATCAGCGGGTTGATCTTTCCTTTGGAGATGACTTTCATGGCCTGTCCGAACCAGACACCTGCAGCCGTTCCGAAAGCAAATGCGATCAGGCCCAGCGCAACAATCTTCAGGGTTGCAGCATTCAGGAACGCTTCTGCGCTGGTGGTTGCACCGACAGAGGTTCCCAGCAGGATAACGACAATGTACATCAGAGCATTGCTGGCTGTCTCAGTCAGCTGACGGACAACACCGCACTCTCTGAACAGATTGCCGAGCATCAGCATACCGACCAGCGGAGCTGTTGTAGGAAGAATCATGCAGACAACGATCGTAACAATGATCGGGAACAGGATCCTCTCCAGCTTGGAGACGGGGCGAAGCTGCTCCATCTTGATCTTGCGGTCTGCTTCCGAAGTAAACAGCTTCATGATCGGAGGCTGGATAATCGGAACCAGGGACATGTAGGAATACGCTGCAACCGCGATCGGTCCCATGATCGCTGTCTGTCCCAGCTTGGAACACAGGAAAATGGAAGTCGGGCCGTCAGCGCCGCCGATGATGGAAATCGCAGCAGCGGCTTTGCCGTTGAAGCCCAGTGCAATCGCACCGAAGTAAGCAGCGAAAATACCGAACTGTGCCGCAGCACCGAGCAGGAAGCTCTTCGGATTCGCAATCAGCGGGCCGAAGTCCGTCATGGCGCCGACGCCCATGAAGATCAGCGACGGCAGGATCGCCCACTCATCCAGAATGTAGAAGTAATACAGCAGTCCGCCGTTCGAGGAATCTGAAATCGGTTTGATAATATCCGGATAGATGTTGACCAGCAGCATACCAAATGCGATCGGCACCAGCAGCAGCGGCTCAAAATCCTTCGCAATTGCCAGATACAGGAAGAAGCAGGCAACTGCGATCATAAGATAGTTTCCCCAGGTCAGATTCAGGAACGCGGTCTGATGTAACAAGTTATTTAAGGTATTGGCAATATATTCCATTTACAAAAGACCTCCCAGTTTATGAGCAATAACAGCGCTCAGGTTATCAGTTCAGCGTAGCAAGAAGTGCACCTGCCTCGCAGGGATCGCCGACTGTACAGTCAATGCTTGCAACCGTTCCGTCCTGCGGAGCGACAACCGGGATTTCCATCTTCATTGCTTCAATGATGACAACGGCATCACCAGCCTTGACTGCATCACCGACCTTCTTCTCAATCTTGAAGACCTTGCCGGCTGCACCTGCTTCAATGCGGATGCTGCCTGCTCCGGCTGCTGCGGGAGCTGCCGCCGGAGCCGGAGCTGCTGCAGCCTTCGGCGCTGCGGGAGCTGCTGCTCTGGGTGCTGCAGGAGCTGCGGGAGCGCCTGCACCGTTCTCTTCTACCGTAACATCATATGCCACACCGTTGACAGTAATTGTATAATTCTTCATTTTTATTTCCTCCAGTATGATTTGTTCTTCTGATCAAAATGCGTCTTACTGTGCTTTTCTTCTTGCCTTGCGGATCGAACGTACGACAAAGCCGTCCGCAGAAGTTCTGCCTTCGGATGCCGCAATCGCCGCTGCGATGACTGCGATCAGTGTGCTGTCATCCTCTGCAGGCTCGTCCGGTACCGCCGGTGCGGCTGCGGCAGGTGCCGCAGGTGCTGCCGCTGCGGGTGCTGCGGCAGGAGCAGCCTGAGCTGCCTTGCTTTCCTTCTTCTTGAAGGAATCCTGAATCTTCGGAATAACCTTGAAGCAGTTGATCAGAACAGCCAGCAGAATCAGGACTGCGAAAGTCGTGCCCATTCCAAGAAGCGTGTTCAGTGCTGCCTGTTCAATCAGTTCCCCGAAGGAATATGCCACATTCGTGGTGATCGACTTCAGCTCTGCGCCCTGTGCGCCGGTAGCTGCAACGATAACCACATCTGCGTCATGCTCTGTACCGTCAATTCCGATGTTGACGGAAACTTCCTTTTTGTCCGAGTATACCGCGTATTCATTCTGATATCCGTTGATCTCACCGATATCGTTCATCGCGGATTCCCAGCTCTGAATGGCCGGCCCATACACAGGATCATCTGCTACCTGGTCCTGCATACCCAGGTCAACCACCTGGCGGATGTTCTCCACCAGCGATTCGCCTGAAGCGACATAGCCCATCTCTTCTTCCTGCGGCATGGGATCGCCTTCGATCCGTGTGGTACCGCCGCAGCCCGTCAGGGCAAAGACACAGGTGATGACGCACAGGAGTCTAATCCATTTTTTCATATTCTGTGTCTCCTTTTATCAAACCGTTCCGTGCTTTTTCGCCGGGCGGTCCTCTCTCTTGGTATAAAGCATCTCAAGTGCGCCGATCAGATATTTGCGCAGATCGGATGCGGGTACGATCTGATCCACATATCCGTGTGCAGCCGCACTCTCAATTCCATTCTGAAGTGCTTCATAGCTCTTTCTGATCTCAGCGACCTCATCTGCGCTCTTGCCGTCGCCGATGATCTGAGCGGCAATCTTCGCATCCATCAGAGCGATCTTCGCATCCGGAACCGCAAACGTGATGTCCGCACCGAGTGCCTTGGAGTTCATTACGGTGTATGCACTGCCGACAGCGCTGCCGACGATGACATTGACCTTCGGAACCGTTGCATCTGCAAAAGCTGCAGCGAGCTTGGCGGCTGCGATATCCAGGCCGTTCTCACCGCTCACCGTTGCGTCAAATCCAGTGACATTCGTCAGTGTGACAACCGGAATCTCAAAGGAATCGCAGAAATCGATAAACTTGACTGCCTTGTAAGCGCCGTTTCTGGTCAGCACAGTCTCAAAGGACTCTGCCACTTCAGCGTTCTCATCGTAAACCTTGCTCCGGTTCGCCACGACACCGACTGTCGCACCGTTGAGCTTGATAAACGCTGTCACCATTTCCTTCGCGTAGTCTTTCTTCGTCTCAATCACAATGCCGTCGTCTGCCAGATCTGTCAGAGCCTGCGCGGGATCTGCGATATTAGAAGCGAAAACAGGCACCTCGCGGTTGAGATCATCCATGCACTCCACCAGTGCCTCGTCTTCGTTATTGGAAGGAAGATAACCAGCCAGAAGCCGGATTTTAGCAAGAAGCTCTGCCTCCGGAAGTGCTTCGTCAACACTTCCAAGCTGAGCCTTCAGAGCAGCCTTCGCCGTATCATTCTTTTCCTCAGTGTTGCCTGCAAGTGTATTCGGCGCGGAAACAAACAGCTTCGCATCCTCAGCCATGTAGGAGAAGTCCGACATGGAATTCAGCACGGAAAGACCGCCGCCGCAGCTTCCGAATACAGCCGTGATCTGCGGAATGACACCGGATGCTTTCGCTGCCTCAGCATAAAGAATGCCGAAAGCGTTGAGGGCATCTGTTGCCTCCTGCAGACGCAGGCCGGTCGAATCCAGAAGGCCGATGATCGGTGCACCGTTCCGGATTGCCATCTCATAGATGTTTGCGATCTTCTTCGCATGCATTTCGCCAACAGAACCGCCGAGCACAGCGCTGTCCTGGCTGTAAATGAATACGAGACTGCCGTCAATCGTCCCATATCCTGTAATTACGCCGTCTGACGCCGCTTTCTCCGGTTTCTGATTGAAGTCGGTCGATCTCGCTGTGACGAGCGCGCCGATTTCAACGAAACTGTTTTCATCGAGCACAGAAAGAATACGCTGGCCCGCTTTTGAAGAACTGCTCATATTGTGAACCTCCATTATAATGATTAACACATAAAAACTGCACTATTCCTATATTAACAGAAATAGTGCAGAAATGAAATAACAATCTGTATTTTTATGCACTGGGCAAAATATGGCTCAGATCCCAAGTCTGGTATTCACTTCATCCTCCGCCTCTTCTTTAAACTCTTCCACCTGAAGAGCATCCAGTGAAGGAAGATCATCCAGAGAACGGACGCCGAAGGAGCGAAGAAACTGTTCTGTCGTACCGAAGAGAATCGGCCGCCCCGGCGTCTCTCTTCTGCCCAGTTCGCAGATCAGATCGTACTGCAGCAGGCGATTGATTGCGTGGTCGCAGGAAACACCGCGGATTTCCTCCACCTCTGCCTTGGTGACCGGCTGCCGGTAAGCGATGATCGAGAGTGTCTCGAGCTGTGTCTCTGTGAGCGTCAGCTTTTTCGGCACTGCCGCAATCCGGATCAGATTATCAAACTGCTCCGGCTTGGTGCATAACTGAACTGAATTTTCAAAATATCGAACCATCAGGCCGCATTTTGCCGATGCATACCTGGCGGCAAGTGCATCCGTGAATTTCCTGGTATCCTCTGCAGTCCGGCCGATTGCGGCGGCGAGACGCGTCAGCTCTACAGAATCTCCCATCGTAAACAGAATTGCCTCAATAGCAGCTTCTGCTTCTTCGTCGGAAAGGCTGCGAAGTTCCTGGACTTCCTCTGTATCCGCGGCATCCGCCGGGCCTGTAAGCATCTTTTCTTCTGTTGAATTCTGATCTGTATCACTCATATTCGGAAAGGCTCTCCTCCAGACCGGCACCGGAAAGCATGTCTTCCCGGGTGTCGATCATGATTTCACCGAAGTTTTCTTCCTGGGTCACTTCTACGCTGCCGTTTTTCATCAGCTCCAGAACAACCAGGAAGGTCACAATAACTTCCTGCCTGCTTCCGGCTTCCTCCAGCAGCTGGCGGAAACTGGTGTGGCGATGCTGCGTCAGATATGCACGGATATAAGTCTGCTTGGCACTCAGATTAATTTCATCGCGCTCTATGGTTCCGAAAGATGAGCGGACCGGATCGACGCGGTATTTCTGGCGCTTCAGGATTTCCAGGAACAGATCATTCAGCTGTGCCAGTGTCACATCTCCGATCAATTCCTCATAATCGATCGGCGGCATATACCCGGCCACTTCCTTCGGCAGTCTCCGTTCCCGGTACATTTCCCGTGACTCGGCGCTGCTTCTTTCCCGAAGTTCAAAAGACATATATTTATACATCTTGTACTCCAGCAGCTTCTCAACCAGTTCCTGTCTGGGGTCGAGTTCTTCTCCCTCTTCATTTACTTCCTTCGGAAGAAGCATTCTGCACTTGATGTCGAGCAAAGTAGCTGCCATCACGAGAAACTCGCTCGTGACATCCATATTTTCCTTTTCCATGGCGCGGATATATTCCAGATACTGATCTGTGATCTGCGCAATCGGAATATCATAAATGTCTACTTTATTAACATCAATCAGATGAAGCAGCAGGTCTAATGGTCCTTCATAAGCCTGCAGTTTTACTTCCAGTGCCATAAACTCTTACTCTTCGTCTTTACTGTCCCGATCGAGCAGGAAGGATTTCATCCTTTCACCGCGGGAAGTGCGTTCCGCATTCACTCTTTCATCCGGCTGCTCAGCCGGCTTCTCTCTTTTCACAGATTGCGTACGCTCAGCTGCTCTTTCTTCTGTCGGCGGCATTTTCTCTTCAAAACGGATCGGACGGCGCGCCATTGGATGACTTTCCAGCGGCTCCCAATCCCAGATTGCCTCATCCGGATCCGCCGGTTCTTCCTCTTCCTCCGGCTCTTCCTGATTCCTTCGCCCAAAGAGGAAGCCAAGAAGCCCTTTTCCGCTTCGAGTTTTCTTCGGGCTGTCTGTTTCTGCTTCGTCGTCTAAGTCATAAGCCGCAGCTTCATCTTCTGCTTTCTGTGCTTCTTCTGCTGCTTCAGGTTCTTCTGGAGTCGGAGCAGGAACTTCCTCTGCTGCTTTCGCCTCTTCCTCAACAGGTACAGGCTCTGCTGCTTTCGCCTCTTCCTCTGCAGGTGCAGGCTCTTCCGCTTTCGCCTCTTCCTCTGCAGGTGCAGGTTCTGCTGCTTTCACCTCTTCCACTATGGGTGCAGGCTCTTCTGCCTTCTTTTCCTCTGAAGGAGCGGATTCCGCCGGTTTCGGCTCTTTCTCTGCTTTTACAGGTTCTGCCGCTTTCAGCTTTTCCTCTGTAGCTGCAGGCTCTTCAGCCAGCTTGCTGACAGGGTTTTCAGGTTCAATGGTGATGACCGAGAGTTCTCCCGGATTCAGAAAGCGAATCGGCAGAGAATGCGTACCCATTCCGCAGCTTACAATCATGACCGCACCGTTTTCCGTGTCTGTCTCCTGAGGTCTGGCTTTCTTTCCACGTTTTCCTGCAGCGGCCTGCTCCCTGGTGATCACATATTTTCCGCCTGCATAATAAGGAAACAGTCTGAAATCCGGACTGATCACTCCGCCGATACCGGGAATACGTACCATTCCGCCATGATAGTGTCCGGACAGAATCAGATCCGCGCCCCAGGCGGCATAACATGAAAAGAACCGGGGATTGTGGGCCAGCAGAATCGTGAACTGACTGGTTTTGCCCGTCCCGAGCAGCTCTTCCATCGTCTCCTGCGACAGCTTCTTGCGGAAAATTTTCTTGTAATAGCGCATCGGCACTTCCAGGCCGCAGACCTCAGCCGCGTCCAATGGCGCCGTATCATTATTGAGCAGTCTTGCCCCTGCGCGGACCAGATCCTTGCAGTAATGATCATAGATATCCTGATATCCAGGAATGGTCTTCAGCTTTTTCAGACGCTCCTCATGGTTGCCGGGAGCGTAATAAACCGGATATTCTGCTGAAAGTCTGCGGATCAGACCGACCATATCTTCCTTCCAGCCGCGGCTTTCCTGTGTGGCACGGGCAGACACAATCATATCACCGCCAACCAGAATTGCGTCTGGTTTGATCTCGCGGATCCGGCTGATCACCTTTTCATTGTCTTCGCCGTACACTTTCGCGTGCTGGTCTGTGAGGAAGACGAGAGTCATCTTCTTTCTGAGCTTATTGGTTCGGAGATGATATGTGCGCACCACAAAACGATGATTATCCACGACCAGGATAATCACAACAAGAAGAACCAGTGCTCCGAGAAGCAGCAGTGGGACAGGCGTACTGCCCAGCAATGTAAGGAGCAGGTTTCTCGCCATTTCAGGCAGTTCTTCTGCAATCTGCGTGATGCGTTCTATAAACTCATTAAAAAAGGCTCTCATCCGATGTTAAAAAAAGGACCCCCTGATGATCACTCACCAAGGGGTCTTCTGTGTCAAACTCATCCGGCTTGGAATGCCGACCGCCGCACCCCTTCGGGCGCAGTCACATCAGTTAGTTATACTTGCGCTTCCGTGCGGCTTCTGATTTCTTCTTACGCTTGACGCTCGGCTTTTCATAATGCTCTCTCTTACGGATTTCCTGCTGGATTCCGGCCTTGGCGCAGCTTCTCTTAAAGCGGCGAAGCGCACTGTCGAGAGATTCATTTTCCTTTAAAATCACGCTGGACATACACACTACCCTCCCTTCAGTCCCATCAGATATAGACCTACTGGGTTAATTTATGTCATTGCAGACACACCAATCATTATAACCAGACTTGAATCATTCGTCAATCATAAACTCATTTGATCTGTCCGGCCAGGATCTGTGCCGCATTTTGCACGGCTTCTGCAATGCCTGCGGGGTTCTTGCCGCCAGCCTGAGCCATGTTCGGACGTCCGCCGCCGCCTCCGCCGACCATCGGTGCAACAGCCTTCACCAGATTGCCTGCATGGGCGCCCTTCGCGATTGCGGCATCCGTTGCCATAGCCATCAGAGAAACCTTTCCGCCCTGTTCCGACACAAGAAGAATGACGCCGTCTGTCAGGCGGGCCTTGAGCTGATCGCCCAGATCCCGCAGCGCATTCATATCCACATCCTTCAGCGCGGTACACAGGAAGGGAACGCCATTGACATCCACCACCTGATCCATGACATCTCCCAGCGCATCTCTGGCAGCCTTGGATTTCAGGGATTCATTCTCGCTGCGAAGTTCCTTCATCTCGGCATTCAGCTTTTCCAGACGATCCAGAAGGGTCGCCGGTGTTGCCTTGACAAGACGTGCTGCTTCCTCCAGCTCTTCTTCCATCCGGTTGACATAGGTATAAACGTTCGTTCCGGTGATCGCTTCAATTCTTCTGGTTCCGGCTGCAATGCCGCTCTCAGAAAGAATCCGGAAGCTCAGAATCTCTCCGGTGTTCGCAACATGTGTGCCGCCGCAGAGCTCCTTGGAGAAATCGCCCATGGAGACCACGCGCACACTCTGTCCGTATTTCTCGCCGAACAGAGCCATGGCGCCGCTCTTCTTCGCTTCCTCAATGCCCATCACCTCGGTCGAAACCGTAAGGTTTTCGGCGATCTTCTCATTGACAATGGCTTCCACCCGCTTGATTTCATCGCGGGTCATCGCCTGGCCGTGGGAGAAGTCAAATCTGGTGCGCTCCGGATCCTGGTAGGAACCGGCCTGCTCTACATGATTTCCCAGCACTTCGCGAAGTGCGCTGTGAAGAAGGTGCGTCGCAGAGTGATTGCGGCAGGTTCTGGCCCGCTCCGCTCTGTCAACATCGAGCTGTGCCTTTTCACCTGTGCAGATCCGGCCGCTGACGACCTTGCCCACATGGCCGATCCGGCCGCCGGTCAGCTTCACCGTCTCTTCTACTGCGAATTCTCCGCCAGCCGTGCGGATGATTCCGATGTCGCCCTTCTGGCCGCCCATCGTCGCATAGAAAGGTGTCTTGCCTGTGATGACGGTTCCTTCTTCGCCCTCCTGGAGTGCTTCTTTCAGGCCCTTGGCGTCCGCCGCTGCAAGGATGGTATCCTCACAGGACAGGGTATCGTATCCGACAAACTCACTGGTCATTTCCGCGGGCAGCTTTTCAAAAACAGAAGCGCCGAGGTTCAGCTTGGCCGAGAAATTCTGGCTGCTTCTTGCCAGCTCCTTCTGCTGCGCCATAGCCTGTGCAAAGCCCTCTTCATCGACGCTGAGGCCCTCTTCCTGTGCCATTTCAACGGTCAGCTCCAGCGGGAATCCGAAGGTATCATACAGATGGAAAGCAGATCTGCCGTCAATCGACGCAGCACCTTCCGCCTTTTTCGCATCCAGAATCTTCCGGAATTCTTTCATGCCGTTCTCGAGCGTGCTCTCAAAACGGTCCATTTCCTTCTTCAGCTCGGTCAGAACAAATGAGCGGTTCTTAAGAAGAAGCGGATAGCTCTCTCCGTAAATCCGGTCAATATAGATGGAAGCCAGTCCGACCATCTGCTCTGTGGAAAGGCCGAGGGTCCTTCCGTGGCGGACTGCCCGGCGGATCAGACGGCGCAGAATATATCCGGCACCGCTGTTGTCCGGAAGAAGCTTCGACTCATCACCGATCAGCATGACAGCCGTCCGGAGATGATCCGCAAGAATTCTCATGGAGCGGGTCTTCGTCTCATCTGCTTCATAGCGGGCGCCTGACAGCTCCTCGATCTTTTCAATCACCGGCACAAAAACATCCGTGCGGTAAACATCCTTGGTTCCGTTCAGGAATGCAAGAATACGCTCCAGGCCCCAGCCTGTGTCCACATTCTTCTGCTTCAGGGGTGTCAGGGTGCCGTCATGATGCTTCTCATACTGCATGAACACGTCGTTGCCCAGCTCTGTGTATTTGCCGCAGTGACATCCGGGGCCGCAGTCCGGGCCGCAGTCCGGTACATCTGCCACGTAGAACATCTCGCTGTCCGGGCCGCAGGGACCATATTCCAGTCCCCACCAGTTGTCCTCAGCCGGAAGATAGTAAATCCGATCCTTCCGGAATCCGGAAGCGATGCGGTACTGTGCTCCCTCTTCATCGCGAGGCGCATTCTCATCACCGGCGAAAACGGTCGCAGCCAGGTGATCTGCGTCAAAGCCGAAGACCTCTGTCAGCAGCTCAAAGCTCCACTGGCAGCGCTCCTTCTTGAAATAGTCGCCCAGGCTCCAGCTGCCCATCATCTCGAAGAAGGTGACGTGGCTCTTGTCTCCGACAGATTCAATATCGTTGGTCCGCACACACCCCTGTACGTTGCAGAGTCTGGTGCCAAGCGGATGCTTTTCTCCCAGAAGATACGGCATCAGCGGCTGCATGCCGGCGACATTGAACAGCACGCCGGTGGATCCGTCTGAAACCAGTGAAACGGCGCCGCAGTCCTTGTGTCCGCGCTCCTTGTAGAAATTGATCCATGCTTTTCTGAGTTCCTCAGAAGTAAACTGCTTCATAATGATCTATAATCTCCCATCTCAAAAATCGAATTTATCGAGGAACCACTGATCCAGTTCGTCAATCGGTACTCTTACCTGCTCCATGGAATCACGGAACCGGATCGTTACAGAGTGGTCTGCCTCAGAGTCGAAGTCGTAAGTAATGCAGAACGGCGTTCCGATCTCATCCTGGCGGCGATAGCGCTTGCCAATGGCACCGCGGTCGTCAAACTCGCAGTTGTAGCGTCTGGACAGCTTCGCGTAGATTGCCTCCGCGCCTTCATTCAGCTTCTTGGAAAGCGGAAGAACTGCAATCTTCACCGGTGCCAGAGCCGGATGGAAATGCATCACCGTGCGGACATCACCGCCCTCCAGTGTCTCCTCATCATAAGCCGAGCACAGGAACGCCAGCACAACGCGGTCTGCACCGAGCGAAGGCTCCACAACGTAAGGAATATAGCGCTCACCGGTCGCGTCATCGAAGTAGGTCAGATCCTCGCCGGATTCATTCTGGTGCTGCGTCAGGTCATAATCCGTGCGGTCCGCAATGCCCCACAGCTCGCCCCATCCGAAGGGGAAGGTGAACTCGATATCGGTCGTTGCTCTGGAATAGAAGGAAAGCTCTTCCTTATCGTGGTCTCTGAGCCGCAGTTCCTCTTTCTTCATGCCCAGGGAAAGCAGCCAGTTGACACAGTAATCCTTCCAGTAGGCAAACCACTCCAGATCCGTATCCGGCTTGCAGAAGAATTCCATTTCCATCTGCTCGAATTCTCTTGTGCGGAATGTGAAATTGCCGGGTGTGATCTCATTCCGGAAGCTCTTGCCGACCTGGCAGATTCCGAAAGGCAGTTTCTTCCGGGAGGTTCTCTGTACATTCTTAAAGTTGACAAAGATGCCCTGTGCCGTCTCCGGGCGCAGATAAATTGTTGCCGCACCATCTTCTGTAACACCCTGGAAGGTCTTGAACATCAGATTGAACTGGCGGATGTCTGTCCAGTTGTGCTTGCCGCAGGAAGGGCAGGGAACTTCAAATTTGCGGATGAAGCTCATCATGTCGTCATAGCTCCAGCCATCTACGGAGCTGTCCAGCGTCATTTCATGTTCTGCCGCATAGTCTTCGATGAGCTTGTCTGCGCGGAAACGCTCTCCGCAGGCCTTGCAGTCCATCAGAGGATCCGAAAAACTCTTTAAATGTCCGCTGGCTACCCAGGTGCGCGG
>JAFTFP010000308.1 GCA_017449485.1 Lachnospiraceae bacterium | reverse complement strand
CGAGTCGCCGATGTAGACGGCATTTCCCGCGCCGCCCAGCGCTTCCACGGCCCTGAGCACAGGATCCGCCGCCGGCTTTCTCGGGCTGCCGGCAATCTCCCCTGCCGCATAGTCAAAGCAGTCCGGAAACCAGGCCGCGCACAGCTTCTGCACTGCCGCGTCTGCCTTATTGGAGACGACCGCCGTCCGGATTCCCCGACTCCTTAATGCGTGAAGCAGCGGCACGATGCCTTCATAGGGTCTGGTGTGATCCTCACAGTGCAGCTGATACTGCGCAAGAAACTCCCGGATATATGTCTCAATGGTCTGCGCATCTGTCCCCGCAGGAACAGACAGCTCAATCAGGCGCCGCGCGCCGTTTCCAAGAAAGCTTCGGACACTGCGGCTGTTCTGCAGCGGCAGATGATGCCGCCGGAGGATCTCATTCACCGCATTCGTCAGATCCTCCAGCGTGTCCATAATCGTGCCGTCCATGTCAAAGACGGCGATGTCATACTTATTCATCTATAAAACTTTCTCATTTCTTCAGATATTTCCGGACTTCCCGGCGGATCTTCTCCGGAATCCGCTCGTCCTCCAGGCATTCCTCAAGCGGCTTTTTCTCCATGCCGCGCGGACAGATCTGACGCACGTAATAGTAAGTGGTCTCCGGCTCACCGAAGCACTTCATGAACGTCCGCTTGTCAATGGCATAATTCGTATACAGCCCGACGTAGCGGTCTTCCCTGAGCTTGGGCCGCTTACTCAGCACATCCTTGAGCAGCATATTGATGCGCTGGTGCGTGACGCCGTACCGCTCGCCGATCTTATCCTGGGTTGCTCCGGACAGACGCATCAGGAAGATTTCCCGTGTGCGCTCGTCCTTTAATGTATTGACCCAGTCCAGGATGCTGGAATCCATCGCTTCAATCCGGTTTCCGTTCTGCCGGATCTGCCCGTCCTGCTCCATCTCATAGAGAATCTCCTTGAGAATCTCTGTTCCCCGGATATTGGACGGATAGCGGGGCTCCAGCGCGGAGGGCGAGATCTCTCCGCCGTGCTCATCGATGGTCGAAAGAATCAGTCTTTTGACCGCGAGACGCGCCGACGGCAGGTCGTAGGCCATCGCCAGAAAGGCTGGTCCGCTGATGAACGGGTGGCGCCTCCGCAGGAGTGCCATCTCGCCTGAAACCTTCTCCTTCATCTGCGGTTGAAACAATCCGGAGTTCAAGAACGCCTCAGCGTCCTTATCCCCGCCGAAATCCAGATTGCAGCTGCGTCCCTGTGAGGCCGGCATATAGCTGATCTGCTGCAGCTTTTCGCGCAGCGTCCGCAGCCCTGTGCGCCCGATCCGGTCGAGCTTCAGGATTTCCTCATCCTCCATCTGCTCCACCTGCGAGGCATAGTGCAGGCCCGCTTCCTTGAGCTTGCGGTAATAAAGTGTGGGAAGTCCCAGCTCCTCAATCGGAACATCGAAGACCTCCTGGCCGTTCCGGATCAGAACAGGCCTTGTCATCACCCCATTATCTGCTGT
>JAFTFP010000307.1 GCA_017449485.1 Lachnospiraceae bacterium | reverse complement strand
CCGAGATCTGCGATCTCCTGCGCAATGCCCATGTGATCCGGATGAAAATGTGAGATCAGAATATAGCTGATCTTCTGCACCGGAATATGCAGTGCGCCGACCGCCGCGCAGAAAGCGGGGAACGAGCCTGCCCACCCCGTGTCAAACAGGATGTATCCGCTCGTTCCCTCGATCAGGTATGTATTGGTGTTTGAATACTTCAGCTCATAAATCTGCATGAATCTTTTTCAACTCAGTCGGGATTTCCCGCTTCCTCTTTTCCCGGAGCTTCCTCCGCCTGCGCCTGGACAGCAGACAGGCCGGCAGCGGACATCAGCATTACAGCTGTAAGTCCGATACAAAGCACCTTTTTCAAATTCACGCAGCCTCCTCCTTTCGCGTTCAGAACCTGAAAGTTCCCTTCCTTTGAACGCGGCTGATCTGAAGCCTGCGCAAACCGTCCTGTCTTCTTAATCCTGCTGTGTGCAGTAATCCACCATTCTGAAATCATAGTGACCCAGCAGTTCTGTCACATCGATCTTGCCCTGAATAACAGCCATGAGAAGCTGACGGCTGTCCGTGAAGCCATTGCGTGCAAGGAACTGCAGTGCCCGCTCCGCACATCCTCTGGGATCCTGCGTAAAGGCCCGCATGATAAACGGCGCGGCATATTTTTCCCGCTCCGTGGGCTTAATCGACTCAACCGCATTGGCCTCCGGCGTTCTGGCAATATGCTCGTCGCAGATGGTGCCAGCAATTGTAAAATAGTAATCAGGTTCTGTGCTGTCCAGACGGATACAATTCTCCAGCGCCTGATATGCACCCTTGTAATCCTGCAGGGCATTCAGATACTTGAACCGGGAATAATGATTCAGATCCGCATTCGGATCGGTCTCAAGCAGCTGCTGTACACAGGCACCCGCTTCCTCATATTGCTCCAGTCTCAGATGCGCGGTCACCATGTTCCGTAAAATCAGCGAGCGGTTCTTGTTCTCAGTTCCCAGCAGCAGCGTGCCGATCTCAATCAGATCGTCATACTTCTTCATGCGCACATAGACATTGAACATCGCAGCCAGCAGACGGTCTGAGCGGGATTTCTTCGAAAGCTCAAATCTGCCGTCCTTGCGGCGGATGCCCAGGCTCTCATTAACCAGTGACAGAGCGCGGTCCCGGTTGTGATAATCCTGACTGTATTCGTCGGCGATATAGGCCCGCAGCTCCTCATTATCCGGGTAGAAATTAATGACCGTTTCCAGATAAGTTCTCGTGATATCCGGCACATTCATACGACGGCAGATCCGGGTGATGTTCAGGCAGTCCGTCTCATCCAGGAAGCCATTCTGCAGCACCTTGGCCAGGAAATCGGCAAAGCCCTCATAATCCTGGGCCTGCTCCAGCTCACGGAGTTTAGCCACTGCCGCGTCGCTGTTGTAAACCCGGTTCTTCACCGCGCCGCGGAAGATGCTGGCCAGATCCTTCTCTTCGCTCTTCTTCTCTTCATCACTGAGTCCGGCGTCCTCAATCCGCTTCCGCAGACGCTCAGCCTCTTCCTTCGTCTTTTTCAGCTCTTCGCTCAGCTCCATCAGCCGCTTCTGCTCTTCGTCATTGGTGCTGGAAAGCATCTGCGTCAGATTGTCCGGCAATGCAGTAAAGATGTCAAAGACCGGGCTGTCCGGCCGCTCTTTCTTAAGCGCTCTGCGAATGGCCGCCGCGATCTGATCCGTCGTCTCCTCAAAATGATTTTTCCAGTCTGATGGATAGATCAGCACATTCAGATGCTCAATGTCATACGGCAGTTTCGTCTCATCATTACACATGAGTATGGTTCCGAACTTGCGCATGACATGCCGCAGTCCCAGCTCATAGGCCACATTCCAGTTCAGGTCCGAAAGGTCCGCAATCACCAGATCCGACTCTGCAATGTTGCTGATCACATTGCGCATGATATGACCGCCCTCGGACGTGTAGTCCTGGCGCTGGACATCCAGGTCCTTGTCATATTTTGACACGGCCGCCTTAATCAGGCCGAAGTAAACCATGTTGTACTCCGCTGTCTTCGCCGGATCATTCCCGCCGAACGGCATAATCACATATGCTTTCATGCTCTCTCCTCCCTCGTATCTGTCTGAAACCCGCTGTGTTTGTAAAAACTACTTTCTCTTTATTCCCCGATGTAATCCTGAATCCATGAACTGCTCTGATCCACATGAATACCATCTTCCATCGCATGTCCGACCGAGCCGTCAAGATAGTATCTGATGCCGCGGCTGGTGTAATAGAAAAACGTTCCGTTCTCATCCTCCTGCAGCAGCTGCTCCGGAATGTCAAAATATGAAAGGGCGTCGGATTCCTCCGCCAGCGGTGTTGTTCTCAGGTAGGACCGCAGCTCCGCTTCGTCCTGTACGATCGGCACCGGCTCATTCGGATCACTCTCTGCCGGTTCACTGTCCTGCGGCTCTCCATTGACGTAGCGCTCATAAATCAGGCTGCCATCTGCCTTATAGGCAGCCATCGCCTGTTTCACCTCGGAAAACGCTGTTTTCCCATTCTCCGGCATCTGCTCGGAAGAGACCCGTGTGTATTGTTCGTTCCGGAAGAACCGGCAGACATAAAGCGCGCCCGTGATGCCCGGGAAGTCCTGCTCATTCCAGGTCGGCATATCATACTGCTCAATGATGGAAAGTACTGCCGGATACGCTTCAGTCGAAATCTCATAGCCCCGGACATACTCGCGGTCTGTGCCGCCTTCGGTGTACTCCTCCAGCAGAAGATGGTCCTGATCATGCTCATAGATCACCAGCTCGTAGAACGGCATTTCCATCGGCGTACCAACCGTCCGCTCATAATAATCCAGAAGCATTTTCGGCCCCGTCTCCACTTCCGGAGCAGGCGGGAACTCATCTGTGCTGCCGGGCAGATTCTGCCGCACTTTCGGTGCAATAAACAGTCCCAGAAGAATCACCCCCACGATCAGAACGGCTATGATAACTGACCACTTTTTCATGCGGACACCCCATATACATACACGCCAAAACCCTGTAAAAAGATTATATCATATTGCTCTGCGCGCATGGTAGAATACGAACAGCAGCACTGTTCGATTCTGAGTAAATGAGTAAATCGAAAAGAGGCAAAATATGGTTAATGCAGCAAGAATTCTGATCCTGTCCCTGGCGCTTCTCCTCGGCATGCCGGGCCCTTACAGTGCAATTAGAAGCCTGTCATCTTATACCGGTTTTTACAGTGCGGGCAGTCAGGCACAGGCCCTCTCCTCTGAATACGTAGATAACGAAGAAGCCGGCGATGATGTCTACATCCGCATCGACAAGGATGAAGTGAGCGGCCGGAAGAAGGAAGTCAGCAACCTCCGTTTTCTGACGGATGAGCGTATGTCCGGAAGTGCACAGTTCTCCGAATCTCAGTTCCGAAGACTGGCTGTGATGCTCCACGCGCAGTCGGATCATATCTGGATCGTCGACTGCAGACAGGAGAGCCACGGCTTCATCAATGGAATGGCCGTCTCCTGGTGCGACTCGAATAATGAGGCCAATCTGGGAAAGACGGCAGAAGAAGTGGAAGCAGAGGAAGCAGCTTTAGCTGCGCTCACAGGCACCACTGTTACCATATCTCCCGCTTGGGGCGATCATCGCAGGGCCGGCCTGAATATTCCGGTACAGAAGTGGGAAACCGAGCGGTCTCTTGCCGCATCGGAGGGAATCCAGTACCTGCGCCTCTCCTGTACTGATCATGTCTGGCCATCCAGTGGGGAAATTGATAAATTCATTGCCTTTGCCTCGGCTCTGCCGGAAGATGCGTGGCTTCATTTCCATTGCCGGGCGGGCTCCGGAAGAACCGGCGCGTTCATGTCCATCTATGAGATGATGCAGAAGCCCGGTACACCTGTCGCAGACATTCTGCAGCATCAGGCTGATACCGGCAGCGGCAGTCTGGTCCACCGCGCCTCTTCGAAGAAGAGCCACGCTCAGAAGGAGCGCTGCGTGCTGATCCGGGCTGTGTATCAGTACATTCAGGCCAACCGGGATTCCGGTTATGAAGTGAAATGGAGTGAATGGCTCGCGTCACATTCCGAGACAATCACCCTGCACGTCGGAGATCACCTCGATGGAACCGGCTACAGTTCCGATCAGCTTGTGGTGAATGATTCGCTTGAGGCATTGAGCGCAGGCCAGGCAACCGTTCTGGTCGGCGACAGAATATTCAATATCCGCGTCGAGTGATCCGCCGCGACATTCATTCGAGTGATCCGCCGCTGCATCTATTGCGGCGGATCAGCCGCGGCTTTTTTTCAGTGCCTTGCCCACGCGTGAGAAGTCGATGGCGCACTTTCCTTCCGAGATCCGGATCGGAATAACAGCGTCGAAGTCATATTTTTCAGGGACAAAATCTTCTCCCCGCAGGTCGTACACCAGAACCGTACTGTGATCCGGATCTACGATCCAGTACTCCTTTACGCCGGCATTCTGGTATTTGTAGAGCTTCAGCAGCATATCCTTCGCACGTGTAGTGGGAGACAGGATCTCGAGCGTCAGATCCGGTGCGCCGTCGATAGCTCGTGCTCCAAGGTCATACTGCCTGCAGATCACAAACAGATCCGGCTGCACCATGGTCTTATTATCCCGGTCGAGCCGGACATCACAAGGTGAAGCAAAAACTTCGCAGGCCGTCTCTTCATGCGCATCCACGCATTCACGAAACAGCAGAAACAGTTCTCCCAGGATCTTCTGATGAATGACCGCAGGCGAGGCCATATCATAGAAAACGCCGTCGATCAGTTCCACCCGCCGCTCATCCGGCAGGGCGTAATAATCCTCCAGCGTGTATTCGCCGTCTGCCTTTTCTCCCGTATCCGAAATCTTGTAAGATGTTTCCGATTCTCTTAGAACTCCCGTACGAGCAGGTACAGTCCTGCGCCTTTCCTCTGCATACAGGACACGCTCAATTGCTTCCAGGGTGCTCTTCCGGGGCGCCCGGGTCGTTCCGCTCAATACCTTCTGAACTGTGCTCAGCGGAAGATTCGAAGCCTGCGCAATCATCTCATTCGTCAGCCCCAGTGCAGTCTTTCTGTTTCTCATTTCCTCTACTGTCATGGCAATTCCTTTCTGCCAGGCGTATTTATACCTGTTTCATCGAGCATTAATACCCTGTGCAATAATAATACCATTTTTATGTATAATAGCAAATATTATGCATGAATTACGCATTTAGATCTTTCCGAAGCAATTTAGTTTGATTAAAAATGGTATTTTTGATATGCTAAAGTTGCTCTTATGATCAGGGGGGCAATGCCAAAGCGCAGGCGGTTGCCCATCATCTTCGAAAGGGGGTGATGAAAATGCCTATTACACTGACATTCCATGTGTTTGGTTTTACCATCACAGTTACTGTAAAAAGCAACAACCGCCACTCTGACCAGTGACGGTTGTTTTACTAGTTAAACATCTGTTTTGAGGTCAACCGCTTGTTGCAGTGCTCCTCTTTTTCATTATAAAAGCTGTACAAATAATAGTCAAATATGACATGCCGAATCACTCGGCTTTCTGATTTTCATCCGGCCTTTCCCTCCCGGGAAGCGGCGTGCGGTATTCCTCCCGCTTTTTCGATTTCCGGACAAACGAGATCAGCATGATCACCAGTACAACATCTATGAAAACCAGAATAAACGGAACGACTACCAGGTTGTCATTGATCGCCATAAACTCATCGCTCAGAGAGAAATCGTACATTCCGTGCAGCAGCCAGGACAGTCCGAATCCCACCCACTTATAAAAGGGTTTTCCGGTTTTCTCAGCCTTTCCGTAGAAATAGCCGACGAGAAACCCGTAGCCGACATGCGGAACGGTAAAGCCCCGGATCAGAACAACCGGCACGCTGGCCCCGATCGCATAAACGACACCCTCCAGCGCCCCGAACCCGAGTCCGACAATCGATGCGCAGGCCGTCATATCCATCCAGGAGAAAGGATAATCTGACTTCTTAAGTACTTTCCGAAAAGCCAGAAATTTAACAGTCTCCTCCACCAGGGCCAGCACAATGAATTTATACAGAGCCTGGTACAACAGCGGATTCGTGTCCTGAACTCTGGTCATCCGGATCAGAAAATAAGTTATTCCCGAGAACAGAATCACCGGAAATACGCACAGAACGCCCCGGATCAGTGCATTACTGCACAGCTTCCGGTAAGCTTCGTCATCTTTATGAAGATTCTTAAGCCACAGATAAAGAAAAAAATAGGGAAGAAAACTGATGATACAGGCGATAATAAATATCATTTCCGAATTCTCCTTTCTCTATTCTGCTTTTTCTACTTCTCTTTCCCGCTGAGCTGCTCTGCCATATGCAGCACCCGGGTCGCATTGACTTCCAGCTGCCTGCGCGTGACAGATCCGTTCGCAAGTCCCGCTTTAACCAGATCATAATCATGCTTGCCGCCGGGCATGAACAGATCGCCGCCTGCCATGCAGACATGCGAGGCATCGGAAATCGGATACGCACAGTCACGCTCATTCTCATAGCCTGTGATAATCCAGTCCGTCATTACAATGCCCTTGAAGCCGTATTCATCCCGCAGCACATTCTGGAGAAGATCCATTCTCTCATTGGTGTGCACGCCGTTAACCAGGTTGTAGGAAGACATCACTGCCCTGGGCTGCGCCATCCGGATGGCAATCCCGAAGCCCTTCAGGTAGATCTCTCTGGCTGCGCGCTCACTGACCTGTGAATTATTCTGGGTGCGATTGCGCTCCTGATTGTTAAATGCGTAGTGCTTGATTGTCGTTCCCGAATGCGCAAACTGCTGCACGCCCTTCGTGATCGCTCCGGCGAAAACGCCGCTGACGAGCGGATCCTCACTGAAATACTCAAAGTTTCTTCCGCAGCGGATCGAGCGGTGAATGTTCAGTGCCGGTGCCAGCCACAGATGAACACCAAAGCGCTCCATTTCCTCGCCGACAATCTTTCCGAAGCCCTCCGCCAGATCCGGATCAAAGCTCTGCGCGACAGCCGTTCCGATCGGAATCGTGCTGGCATACTGCTCTCCGATCCGGTCGCTCTTCTTAGGATGGTAGGACATCAGCTTCATCACCCATCTGAAAATGCCCGGCATGAATTCGTACATGGAAGCCGGTATGCTGGATTCCAGCGAGTGAATCTTCCCCTTCTGGTCGATTGCGTAGGTCCTTGAAAGCCGCAGTCCCGCAGGTCCGTCCGACATAACCAGCGACGGGAAGCCGGGGACCTCCATACAGGTCTGCCCCGCCGCGCCGGCGACAGTAAATCCCGCATTGCCGATCATG
>JAFTFP010000306.1 GCA_017449485.1 Lachnospiraceae bacterium | reverse complement strand
TATCCTTGAAATGCTCCTCATCCCGGATTTCTGCCGCCAGTCCGGACAGTGCTGCCTTTCCCAGCAGGTTGTTCGTGATCACATAGATGTCCGGGAAATCCCGGCCCGCCGCGGAGGCCTTTCCGATTGTTTCCAGAAACTCCACATCCGCCACATAATGCGGCTCGACGCGGTAGGCATTCTGGGCCCCGTTATAGGTGACCGAAGCCTGGGTGAAATAGTCCGTCAGCTCCTCGTCGTTATACCACACATTGATCGTCTCTCTGCCGTCAAAGAGTGCACCGCTGCCCTCCTGGGCGGACGAGCGAGCCGTCCATATAAGAACCCCGAGGATCAGGACGACGGCAGCAGCCGAAAGAATTCTGGATCTGAGTGTCATGCCTCCTCCATCTCGCAGATCGCCGCTTCCAGGATCTTTTCCATCTCGTCAATATGCTCCTTCTCAATGATCAGCGGCGGCACAAAACGCAGAATATTCGCGCCCGCATTGATCAGGATCAGGCCCTTATCCATCGCCGCGCGGATCACCGGCGCGACCGGCCTGTCGAAGACCAGTCCCTGCATCAGGCCGCAGCCTCTGCGCTCCAGAATGCAGTCGTGCCCAGCGGCGATTTTCTCCAGCTTCTGTTCAAAATATGGCGCGATTTCACGCACATGCTCCGGAATTCTGCGCACCTCATACTGCCGAAGGACCTCCCGGACTGCTGCAGCCGCAAACGGATTTCCGCCGTAGGTGGTGCCGTGATCGCCGGGAACCAGGGACTTCGCCGCCGTCTCCTCCGTCATCAGGAAGGCGCCGACCGGCACACCGCATCCCAGTGCCTTGGCGCAGGTCATGATATCCGGCTTCACGCCGTGATTCTGGAACGCAAACATGGAGCCGGTCCGGCCCATGCCGCACTGGATCTCATCAAAAATC
Organism: Lachnospiraceae bacterium; assembly: GCA_017449485.1. Classification (GTDB taxonomy): domain Bacteria; phylum Bacillota; class Clostridia; order Lachnospirales; family Lachnospiraceae; genus CAG-791. The sequence goes on along the minus strand of JAFTFP010000306.1, from coordinate 4,278 downwards.
AGCAGGATACCCTTTTCGTCGCACAGCGCCCGCACGTCCTTCAGGAACTGTGTGTCTGCCGGAACCAGACCGCCCTCACCCGGGACAACCTCCAGAATAACGGCGCAGGTATTCTCTGTCACCAGTGACCGGACGGACTCTGCGTCATTGAAGCGGGCAAAGCGCACCTGGCTGTCGATGGTTTCAAAATCCTCGCGGTAATGTGCGTTGCCGGTCACCGAGAGCGCGCCGATCGTGCGTCCATGGAAGCTGTGCTCCATGGCAATGATCTCACTGCGTCCCTTTCCCTTACCGGCGTGCACCTTCATCGCCGACTTGATCGCGCCTTCAACGGCCTCCGCACCGCTGTTGGTGAAGAACACGCGGTCCATGCCCGTCACTTCCTTGAGCTTATGGGCTGCCTCAATGGCCGGAACATTGTAGTAGTAATTCGAGGTATGCAGCAGCTTGTCAATCTGCGCCTTCAGCGCATCGTTGTACTCCTGATTGGCATATCCCAGGGCAAAAACCGCAATGCCCGCCACAAAATCAAGATACTTCTTCCCCTCAATATCATACAGATACACGCCCTCGCCGCGATCCAATACAACCTGGTACCGGTTGTAGGTGTGAAGCAGATCCTGTTCAGCCTGCGCAATCAGTTCTTTCGTTCTGGTTTCCATCTTTTGCTCCTTCTGTTTTCAAGAATGCCTGCGGCGGGAAAGCCGCTTATTCCATAAAGACATCGCCTTCCCGGTAAAAGACTGTTCCAATTCCTTTCTTCGTGAAGATTTCCAGCAGGATCGAGTGCAGCAGCCGTCCGTCCAGAATATGGACGCGATGCACGCCGCCCCGGACTGCATCTGTGCAATTTGCAAGCTTCGGCAGCATGCCGCCGCCGATAATCCCGTTCCGGATCCATTCTTCTGCCTCTTCTATGCTGATGCGGGAGACGAAGGTGGACGGGTCGTTGATATCGCGGTACAGTCCCTCAATATCTGTCAGATACACCAGTTTGTCCGCTCCGACGGCTTTTGCAATCGCGCAGGCCGCCTCGTCCGCATTAATATTATAAGTCAGGAACTGATCATCCAGTCCGATGGGTGCAACGATCGGCAGGTAGTCGCTCTCCAGCAGATCATAGAGAATCTTCGGATTGACCTCGGTCACTTCGCCGACGAACCCGATGTCCTGGCCATCCGCCAGACGCTTCTTCACGGTGAGCAGCTGACCGTCCTTGCCGCTGACCGAGACCGCCTTGACGCCCAGAGCTTCCACCATGGCCACCAGCTTCTTGCTCACGCGCCCCAGCACCATCTCGGCGATCTCCATCGTATCCTCATCCGTGACGCGCATGCCATTGATAAACTGCGCCTCCTTGCCGGTCTTCTTCACCCAGCGGCTGATTTCCTTGCCGCCGCCGTGCACGATGATCGGCTTGAAGCCGACGAGCTTTAAGAGCGTCACATCCTGGATCACGCTTCTCTGAAGATCCTCGCTCTCCATTGCACTGCCGCCGTACTTTACCACAATGATCTTCCGGTTGAATTTCTGGATATAAGGCAGCGCCTCAATGAGCACCTGGGCCTTCTGCTGTGCCTCATTCATATAGGATTCCATCCGAATCGTTCCTCCCTTTTTCACTTATCAGCTGCGGTAATCCGCGTTGATCTTCACATAGTCATAAGTCAGATCACAGCCCCATGCACTGGCGCTTTCCTTGCCCTGATGCATCACTGCGCGGATCACGACCTTGTCCCCGGAAAGCAGCTCGGTCGCCTTCTCCTCGCTGTAATCCGCGGCGGAGCCGTCTGTGAAGATCAGCAGCGACTCGTCTCCTGCCTCAAAGAACAGATCGACCAGCTGCGGATCGAAGTCCACGCCGCTGTAGCCCAGTGCGCACAGCACCCGTCCCCAGTTGGCGTCCTTTCCGAAGACTGCCGCCTTCGTAAGATTCGAGCAGATGACGGATTTTGCCAGAATTTTCGCGTGTTCCTTCGTATCCGCGCCTTCCACCCGGCACTCGATCAGGCGGCTCGCGCCCTCTCCGTCCGCTGCCATCCGCTGGCACAGATTCAGGCAGATCGCATAGAGCGCATCATGCAAAATCTGATAATCTTCATTTTCTTCGCAGATGCAGGCATTGCCGGCAAGGCTGTTGGCCAGCACCAGCAGCGTGTCGTTGGTGGAGGTGTCGCCGTCCACGGAGATCATGTTGAAGGTGTCCTCAACGATCTCCGACAGTGCCTTCTGCAGAAGTGCCTGGCTGACTGCCGCATCCGTCGTGATATAGCAGAGCATGGTGCCCATATTCGGGTGAATCATGCCGGAGCCCTTGCACATGCCGCCAATGGTCACAGTCTTCCCGCCAAGCTGCACCCGGCAGGCAATTTCCTTGTTCACCGTATCTGTCGTCATGATCGCTTTCGAAGCCAGCGTCCCCGCTTCCTGGGAGGCGCTTTTACTTTCGGCAAGAAGCTTTATTCCCGCTGTAATCCGGTCCGTCGGAATCTGCATGCCGATGACACCGGTCGATCCGATGTAGACAGAGTCGACAGGGATATTCAGGGCTGCGGCCGCGGCTTCTGCCGTGATGCAGCACGCCTCCAGGCCCTCTGAACCCGTGCAGGCATTGGCAATGCCGGAGTTGACGATGACGGCATGTCCGGGCGTGCCGCCCTCGACAAGCTCCCGGTCCCAGAGCACCGGCGCCGCCTTCACCACATTGCGGGTAAAGGTTCCCGCGGTGACGCAGGGAGCCTTAGAATAGACCAGAGCCATGTCCATGCGGCCGTGATACTTGATGCCGGCTGCCGCACCGGCGGCTTCAAATCCCATCGGGGCTGTGACGCCTCCGTCTAACCACTCGATCATAAGCTTCTCCTTTCTGCAGAATCCTTCTCAGGACTCCGTTCCCTCTTCGATAAAGCTGACGATATTTTCCTCATTCAGCACAAAATCATAATAATTACAGTCGCTGCGGCCGTTCCAGCCGATCTGCTTCCAGAAAGCATTGCCCACATCATTCTTCGCGAACGCAATCAGCGCCACGCGGTTGATCTTCATATCTGCCAGCGCGTGCATGCAGTAGGAAACCATCTGTCTGCCGATTCCCTGCCGCCTGTACTGGCTCAGCACGCAGACATGATACAGATAGCCCTGTCTTCCGTCGCTGCCGCACAGAATCGCACCGACAATCTTTCCGGGCTGTTCGGTCTTGTGGGACAGCTGCGCCACCACGCTGGTGGTCGGATTTCTTAAAAGGAAGCGCTCAATCTCTTCACGACTGTCATCTATCTTCCGGATTCCGAAGCCTGCGATGGACATCCAGAGCTTACGAACCTCATCATAGTCATCCGCTGTCATTGCGCGGCAGATCACATTCATCTTCTTACTCCAATTCTGCATCTATTTTCGCTGCGCAGGCTGACAATCCTGACACTCTGCCAAGGAGCCTGCGGCAGTACATCAGCACATTACGGAATCATGGGAATCATGGAGATGCCGGCGCCTTCGGGAAGGCCGAACATCACGTTCATGTTCTGAACCGCCTGGGACGCCGCGCCCTTCATCAGGTTATCCAGCGCGCCCATGGCAATAATCCGCCCTGTCCGCGGATCGATCTTCCAGCTGATATCCACATAGTTGCTGCCCTCAACAAAACGGGTCTCCGGGCAGCTGCCGGCGGGAAGAATCCGGATAAAAGGCTCATTCCCGTAGTATTTCTCATAGGCGCTGCGGATCTTCTCATCCGTCACCGGCGCGCCGTCTGCGTCAGGAATCAGCGATGCATATTCTGTCGCCAGAATGCCCCGGTTCATCGGAACCAGGTGCGGGGTAAAGTTAATCAGGACTTCCGGTGCTTCGGGTGTATGCAGTCTGCGGGCAGCGGTGAGCTGCTCTTCAATCTCGGGCGTATGGCGGTGGCTCGCAACGCCGTAGGCTTTCACACTCTCGTTCACCTCGCAGTACAGATTGGCTGTCTTGGCTCCTCTGCCGGCGCCGGACACACCGGAAAGCGCATCAACAATCAGGGTATCCGGATCAATCAGTCCCTCTGCAATCAGCGGATATGCGGTCAGAATGGAACAGGTCGTATAGCACCCGGGGTTAGCGAGAATCCGGGCTGTGCGGATCTTTTCGCGCTTCAGCTCTGTGAGGCCATAGACCGCCTCGGCAAGGAACTCCGGCGCAGCGTGCTGAATCCCGTACCACTTTTCATAGACGGAGACATCCTTCAGCCGGAAATCTGCTGACAGGTCAATCACGCGGGTTTTCTTCAGAAGCTCTTCGCTGATC
>JAFTFP010000305.1 GCA_017449485.1 Lachnospiraceae bacterium | reverse complement strand
CCTGACCGGGCGTTCCATGCCGGACGGTCTTTACGGCAGCGTGGATGATATTACCGAACTGAAAACGGTGAGGTTTAAGAACTACGAGACTGCGGACACAGCTGCTCAGACAGCAACTCAGTAATCTGTTTATGACGGGAGGAATCTTATGATCAGAATCATCTTACATGGTGCATATGGCAGAATGGGCCGCATGATCACGGATATTGTTTCCCGTGATGAGGACACAGTCATTACAGCGGGGGTAGATGCGCTGGTGACTGCGGCGCCGGAGACGGCAGCGGGAATTCTGACTTCCTATCCGGTCTATGGCTCACTGGATGAAGTGCAGGAGGAGGCGGATGTTGTCATCGACTTCTCCAATGCAGCGGCAGCGGACACGCTGATAGACTGGTGCCGGCAGCATAAAATGCCGGTGGTTCTGTGCACCACGGGATTAAGTGAGGCACAGACAGCGGCGCTGCACGAAGCCGCGAAGGAGATTCCGGTTCTGAAGTCTGCGAACATGTCAATCGGCATCAACCTGCTTCTGGGCGTGCTGCGGCAGATCGCACCGACCCTGGCAGAGGCGGGGTTTGATATTGAAATCATGGAGAAGCATCACAACCAGAAGCTGGACGCGCCCAGCGGCACGGCCCTGGCACTGGCGGATGCAGTCAACGATGGACTCGAGGCGGCAGAAGACGGCCGTTATGAGTATGTTTATGACCGGAGCGGACGGCGCATGAAGCGGCCGCAGAAGGAGATCGGTATCTCCGCAGTCCGCGGCGGAACCATTGTGGGCGATCACGATGTGATCTTTGCGGGAGAGGACGAGGTCATCACCCTTTCGCACCGCGCATACTCGAGAGCGGTTTTTGCCAAGGGTGCCGTGACGGCGGCGAAGTTCCTGGCCGGAAAGGAAGCCGGCTTCTATGGCATGGAGGATGCCCTGTTCGGGTAAGCAGAAGGCCTCGGGATGTGATGCGGATCACATCGGGTCCTGACATCAGGCCCGGTCAGCGGCTTTGGTGCCTTGCACGGTACTGTTCCGGCGTCTCGCCGGTATATTTGCGGAACAGCTGAGTGAAATAGCTCTGTGAGGAGTAGTTCAGACAGGCTGAAATCCGGGGAAGCGTAAGCTCCGTCTGCTCAAGGAGGAACTTCGCTTCCCCGATTTTTTCTTTATGAATATAATCCACGATACTCGCTCCCAGCTCCGACTTAAAGCGAAGAGACAGGCTGCGCCGGCACAATCCGCAGTGCGCTGCCAGATCCTCCAGACTGAAATCATCGTGCAGATGCACGGTAATATAATCCAGCGCCTTCCGGATTACGGGAGAGTGTCCGCTCAGATGGCGGTTTTTCGCTACCTTGTCACAGAAATCCAGTGCCATATCCACCAACAGCCGTTCAATGTCGCTCCGTTCTGTCAACACATCCATGCGCTGACAGTACAGGTCACTTAACAGAAAAGCGGTCTCCATCGGAAGGCCGCCCCGGATGGAAGCCCGGGAAACGAGGGTGGTAAAACTGATATAGGAATAGCGCAGCTGGCGAAGGGCATTGGATGACATGGTGCCGACCCGGCCGGTCGGAACGGCGTAGAGCGCTTCCATGAGGAGGTCTGACCGGCCCAGTTCGACAGCCCGGCTCACACCGTTCTCATAGTCCAGGGTCGTATGCTCATCTGCCTCCTCCCGCTGCTGAAAGCGAGCTTCGTCCAGCCCCTGCGTGCGGCCGATTACGTGTGAAGCGATGTCCTGATACCAGATATTCTCCTCCGGAATGACTTCTCCGGAGAACTGCTGAGCCGCCAGGGCAGCATACGCAAACATCTGCTGTCTTGTCACGACCGGCACCTGCAGCATCAGATCGCAGAAAGCCTGGATTTTTCCCGGCTCGACGGTTCCCACAGACATTTCCATCAGTTCCTCCCGTGTATGCGGGTAGGGACTGCAGAGCCCGATGATCAGATACAGATCCGCGGTGATTTCAACCAGTCCGACATAGAAACCTCTGTCAAAATAATGAATGACCGGATGTGCCCGATCTCCGCTCAGCTGTTTGAATTCTGCGACCAGAAGTCCGGCTGAATCCTGCCGCATCATATCCAGAATGGAAGAAGGCCAGGATCGCAGATAATGCCCGGCGCGGTCCACAATCGACATCGGTATGTGCTGCAGGGCGTAGAGCCGGCTGCAGACAGCGGCTGCTTTTTCGTACATTCTTCTGCCTCCCGGAGAGTCTCTGTAGTCAAAATCACACTATATACCCAAATCATATCATAAATTTAATATTCAGATCCGAAAATTTATATATCCTCTCCGCGCAGATTGTTATCCTGTGGTCAGAAACCTGACAACGGAGTCTGACAAAAGCATTTCATGAGAGGAGAAAGCAATGAAAAACAAACCGTTGGGCGTTGATAAGATGGGGATTCAGAAGACGATGCGCTTCAAGGATTATCTGGCGGATTGCGGCGGACAGTTCGCGCTGAACACGATGAGCGGACTGATCGCGGCGATCATGTACTTCTACACAGACAAGGTCGGCGTAGCAGCGGCCACTGCCGCCAATGTCCTCCTGGCAGCGAAGATCTGTGATGCATTCACGGATCTGATCATGGGTAAGATCATGGACAATGGGAAGAGCCCGAAAGGCAAGTGCCGTCCCTGGTTTCTGCGCATGGCCATTCCGGCCTTTGTCGCCATCGTGGCGATTTTCATGGTTCCTCAGGGCCTGACAGGTTTTGCCCAGATGGCTTATCTGTTCCTGACGAACATCTTCCTGACAGCCATTGTTTCCACAGCCATCAGCATTCCTTATGGCGCGCTGATGGTTATGCGGACCAAGAGCCTTGAAGAGCGCAGCACCATGGGCATTTTCCGTGCGGCAGCCGGCTACGTGATCGGCATGATCATTGCCATCGCACTGGTTCCGATCACCAATATGCTCGGTCCGAACGGCGTGGCGGATCAGGCAGCTTATATCAAGTTTGCTGTCGTCGTCGGTGCGCTGAGCGCGATTTTCCTGCTGATTCTTTACTTCAACAGCAAGGAGACGGCTGCGGCAGAGGAAAAGCCGGATGACGGAATGCCGTTTGCGGAAGCGGTCGGCAAGCTCTTTAAAAACAAGTACTGGGTCATCGTGCTGGTAGCAAACCTCTTTGTGAATGTCATTTACGCACTGTCCAGTTCTTCAGGAACCTATTATGCCAAGTGGATTCTGGGCGATGATAATATCGTAGGTATTCTGGGTGCCGTCGGCCTGATCCCGACCTTTGTGGGCTTCTCGATCGTAGGCCCGATGACGAAGAAATTCGGTATTATCAAGACGCTGAAGATCAGCTTTATTCTGGGTATTGCCGGCAATATCGTCCGCTGCATTTTCCCGGCCAGCCTGCCTGTGACACTGGGTGTCGCACTGTTTACCGGATTCTCAACCATTCCGATGATGTGCCTGGGCGGCGCACTGAGCAGTATGGCGATCGATTATAACGATTATCTGTATCACAACAAGATTGTCGGGATGTCTGCATCGGCGACCAGCTTCGGCGCAAAGATTGCCAGCGGACTCGGTGCTTCCCTGATTGGCTGGATTCT
>JAFTFP010000030.1 GCA_017449485.1 Lachnospiraceae bacterium | reverse complement strand
GAAGAACATCAAGCAAGGTGATTCCAAGTAAGAGGCTGAGCAGATCAAAGAGAAGGTTGAGGCTGAGGGCGCAAAGGTTACTCTTAAGTAATCCGACCAATCATCATCTCAAGCTGAGAAGTCAGAAAAAACTGTCGATTCTTTCCAGAGTCGACAGTTTTTTGTTGACTTGATCTTTTGAATTGTGATATTATGATAAACGCATCTTTTTGCGTAGTCTATTTTTGTGCGCAAAACTGGCGGAAGAGTGACACAATGCCGTTCTCTCAAAACAGAGAGGACTGTATTGTGTGCGGTTTGTTCGCGTAAATTCGTGCCAGAAATGGACCGGCAGAGAGTACAGCAACTGACAACAGCATATCTATACGGGGTGAACTAAATGGAAAAAATCAGACTGCATCCTACAGGGAAAGGAAAGAATTCCCGCATGAGCTATTCGCGTCAGCGCGAAGTGCTCGAGATGCCGAACCTGATTGAAGTTCAGAAATCTTCCTACCAGTGGTTTCTGGAAGAAGGACTTCAGGAAGTGTTTGATGACATCTCACCGATTGAGGATTACAGCGGACATCTGTCGCTGTCTTTCGTCAGCTTTGAACTGTGTGAGGATGACAAGAAGTATTCCATCGAAGAGTGCAAGGAAAGAGACGCAACCTATGCAGCGCCTCTGAAAGTTAAAGTACGCCTTTATGACAGAGAAGGCAAGAAGGAGATCAAGGACCAGGAAATCTTCATGGGTGATCTGCCCCTGATGACCCGCACCGGTACGTTCGTTATCAATGGTGCGGAGCGAGTCATCGTATCTCAGCTCGTCCGTTCCCCCGGTATTTATTATGGACTAGAAAGTGATAAGTTCGGAAAGAAGCTTTACAGCGGCACTGTGATTCCGAACCGCGGCGCATGGCTGGAGTATGAGACCGATGCCAATGACATTTTCTATGTCCGTGTTGACCGCACCAGAAAGGTTCCTGTAACCGTTCTGGTCCGCGCACTTGGTATCGGAACCAACGAGGAGATCATCGATCTGTTCGGTGAGGAGCCCAAGCTGATGGGCGCTCTTTCCAAGGACCCGTCTCACGACTATGAGACCGGTCTTCTGGAACTGTACAAGAAGATCCGCCCGGGTGAACCGCTTTCCGTTGAGAGCGCGGACAGCCTGATCAATGCGATGTTCTTTGACCCCAGACGGTATGATCTGGCCAAGGTGGGCCGCTATAAGTTTAATAAGAAGCTTGCACTGCGCAACCGGATCAAAGGCCATGTCCTGGCTGAGGATGTGGTGGATGAGGCCAATGGCGAAATTCTCGGCACAGCTGGTGAGACTGTCACTGCAGAGATGGCAGACGCGATCCAGAATGCCGCAATTCCTTATGTCTGGATTCAGACGGAAGAGCGCAATGTAAAGGTGCTCTCCAACCTGATGGTGGATATCACACACTTTGTTGACTGTGATCCGGAAGAACTGGGCATCACAGAGCTGGTCTATTATCCGGCTCTGCGCGAGATTTTGCTTCAGTATCAGGATAACCTGGAGCCGGAAGCACTGGCTGATGCTCTGAAGAGAAGCGTTCGCGAACTGATTCCGAAGCACATCACCAAGGAAGATAATCTTGCTTCCATTAACTATAACATGCATCTTGAATACGGCATCGGAAACGATGACGACATCGACCATCTGGGCAACCGCCGGATCCGTTCCGTCGGTGAGCTGCTGCAGAATCAGTACCGGATCGGTCTGTCCCGTCTGGAGAGGGTTGTGCGCGAGCGTATGACAACCCACGATGCTTCCGAGGAGATTTCCCCGCAGGCTCTGATCAATATCAAGCCTGTTCAGGCTGCTGTGAAGGAGTTCTTCGGTTCCTCCCAGCTGTCTCAGTTCATGGATCAGAACAACCCGCTGGGTGAGCTGACTCATAAGAGACGTCTCTCCGCACTGGGCCCTGGCGGACTTTCCAGAGACCGCGCAGGATTCGAGGTTCGAGATGTTCACTACACGCACTACGGCAGAATGTGCCCGATCGAGACGCCTGAAGGCCCGAACATCGGTCTGATCAACTCACTGGCCAGCTATGCCCGGATCAATGAGTACGGCTTTGTTGAGGCACCTTACCGCGTCGTGGATCAGAAGGATCCGAACGGCCCGCGCGTAACAGATGAAGTTGTCTATATGGCTGCGGACGAAGAGGATAACTACCACGTAGCTCAGGCGAGCACAGAGCTCGACGAGAACGGCTACTTTGTACACAACAATATTTCCGGCCGTTATAAGACAGAGACTTCTTCCTATCCGAAGACCATGTTTGAATTCATGGACGTGTCTCCCAGAATGGTCTTCTCCGTTGCGACGTCGCTGATTCCGTTCCTGGAGAACGATGACGCGAACCGTGCGCTGATGGGTTCCAACATGCAGCGTCAGGCTGTGCCGCTGATCAAGACGGAAGCACCTGTTGTCGGAACGGGCATGGAAGAGAAGGCAGCCAAGGACTCCGGTGTCTGCGTTGTCTGCGAGAAGGATGCAACCGTAGAGTACGTGGATGCAAACCGCATCAACCTGCTCTATGATGACGGCTCCAGAGAAGAAATCGTTCTGACGAAGTTCATGCGCAGCAACCAGAGCAACTGCTACAATCAGAAGCCGATTGTCTTCCCGGGTGAGCGTGTGCAGGCCGGTCAGGTTATTGCAGATGGTGCATCAACCTGTGAAGGCGAGCTGGCACTGGGCCGGAATCCGCTGATCGGATTCATGACCTGGGAAGGTTATAACTACGAGGACGCGGTCCTGATCAGTGAGCGCCTTGTGCGGGATGATGTCTACACATCCATCCACATTGAGGAGTATGAAGCTGAGGCGAGAGACACCAAGCTCGGACCGGAAGAAATTACGCGCGATGTTCCCGGCGTCGGTGAAGATGCACTGAAGGATCTGGACGAGCGCGGTATCATCCGGATCGGTGCAGAGGTTCGTGCGGGAGATATTCTGGTCGGTAAGGTCACCCCGAAGGGTGAGACCGAGCTGACAGCTGAAGAGCGTCTTCTTCGCGCCATCTTCGGTGAGAAGGCCAGAGAGGTCCGCGATACATCCCTGAAGGTGCCGCACGGTGAGTACGGTATTGTTGTGGATACCAAGGTGTTCACAAGAGAGAACAAGGACGAGCTCGCACCGGGCGTCAACCAGTCTGTCCGGATTTACATCGCACAGAAGAGAAAGATCTCTGTCGGTGATAAGATGGCAGGCCGTCACGGAAACAAGGGTGTTGTTTCCCGTGTTCTGCCGGTAGAGGATATGCCTTATCTGCCGAACGGACGTCCGCTGGATATCGTTCTGAACCCGCTGGGCGTGCCGAGCCGTATGAATATCGGTCAGGTTCTGGAGATTCACCTGTCTCTGGCAGCGAAGGCGCTGGGCTTCAATGTCGCTACGCCGGATTTTGACGGAGCGAATGAAGATGACATCATGGATGCTCTGGAGATGGCTAACTCTTATGTCAATGAAGAGTGGGAAGTCTTCGAGGAGAAGTATAAGGATCTGGTGAAGCCGGAAATCATGCAGTTCCTGTATGAGAACCGGGATCACAGAGCAGAGTGGAAGGGTGTTCCGATTTCGAGAGACGGCAAGGTTCTTCTGCGTGACGGCCGTACCGGTGAGCTGTTTGACAGCCCGGTCACCATTGGCCACATGCATTACCTGAAGCTGCACCATCTGGTCGATGATAAGATCCACGCCCGTTCGACCGGCCCTTACTCTCTGGTTACGCAGCAGCCTCTGGGCGGCAAGGCTCAGTTCGGCGGTCAGCGTTTCGGAGAAATGGAAGTCTGGGCACTGGAAGCATACGGCGCTGCCTACACGCTGCAGGAGATCCTGACTGTGAAGTCCGACGATGTGCTCGGCCGTGTGAAGACCTATGAGGCCATTATCAAGGGTGAGAACATCCCTGAGGCGGGTATTCCTGAGTCCTTCAAGGTTCTGCTGAAGGAGCTGCAGGCACTGGGCCTGGATATTCAGGTGCTGCGCGACGACGGCTCTGAGGTGGAGATCAGCGAAGACATTGATTACGGTGAGTCCGCAATGTACCGCTTCGCAATGGCGAACAACTTCAAGGATGGCGGCGGAAGCGATCAGGAACTGAGAGAGAGCGGCTACCAGACACAGGAGTTTAACGCACAGAGCGGAGAGCTCGAGACCATCGAGCCCGAAAGCAGCGAAGACAATGAATATGAAACGGCATATTCATCAGATGATGATTCGTACGGTGACGGAAACGAGTGACGAAGGAGAGGGTTATGCCGAATAATAAACAGCAAAGTTATCAGCCGATTACATTTGATGCCATCCGGATCCGCCTGGCATCTCCGGAGAAGATCAGAGAATGGTCTCACGGAGAGGTCACCAAGCCGGAGACCATCAATTACCGCACACTGAAGCCTGAACGGGACGGACTGTTCTGCGAGAAGATCTTCGGACCCACCAAGGACTGGGAGTGCCACTGCGGTAAGTTCAAGAAGATCCGCTACAAGGGTGTGATCTGTGACCGCTGCGGCGTAGAGGTCACAAAATCGAGCGTTCGCCGTGAGCGTATGGGCCACATCGAGCTGGCCGCGCCGGTGTCGCACATCTGGTATTTCAAGGGAATTCCTTCCCGGATGGGTCTGATCCTGGATCTGTCTCCGAAGGTCCTTGAGAAGGTGCTGTATTTTGCCAACTATATCGTTCTGGATAAGGGAGCCAGCGATCTGGAGTACAAGCAGGTCCTGACAGAAAAGGATTATCTGGAAGCACGCGAAAAGTTCGGCAGCAAGTTCCGCGTCGGCATGGGTGCCGAGGCAATCAAGGAGCTGCTGGAGGCTGTTGATATCGAGAAGGAATATCAGGAGCTGACTTCCGAGATGAATGATGCAACCGGACAGAAGAAGCTCCGTGTCATCAAGAGACTGGAAGTGGTCGAGGCTTTCCGTGAGTCCGGCAATTCACCGGCATGGATGATCATGGACTGCATCCCGGTTATTCCGCCGGATCTTCGCCCGATGGTTCAGCTGGACGGCGGACGGTTTGCAACTTCCGATCTGAATGATCTGTACCGCAGAATCATCAACCGGAACAACCGTCTGAAGAGACTGCTTGAGCTGGGCGCGCCGGATATCATTGTCCGCAACGAGAAGAGAATGCTGCAGGAAGCAGTTGATGCGCTGATCGATAACGGCAGAAGAGGCCGCCCGGTTACCGGCCCCGGCAACCGCGCGCTGAAGTCGCTGTCTGACATGCTGAAGGGTAAGTCCGGACGCTTCCGTCAGAACCTGCTGGGTAAGCGTGTTGACTATTCCGGCCGTTCCGTTATCGTTGTCGGTCCCGAGCTGAAGATCTATCAGTGCGGCGTGCCGAAGGAAATGGCACTGGAGCTGTTCAAGCCTTTCGTCATGAAAGAGCTTGAGAAGAGAGGCATCTCTCAGAATATCCGGAATGCCAAGAAGCTGGTTGAGCGTGTGGATCCTCAGGTGTGGGATATCCTCGAAGATGTCATCCGCGAGCATCCGGTTATGCTGAACCGTGCACCTACTCTGCACAGACTGGGAATTCAGGCTTTCGAGCCGATTCTGGTAGAAGGTAAGGCAATCAAGCTTCATCCGCTTGTCTGTACTGCATTCAACGCGGACTTCGATGGTGACCAGATGGCTATTCATCTGCCGCTGTCTGTAGAAGCGCAGGCTGAGTGCCGGTTCCTCCTGCTTTCCCCGAACAACCTGCTGAAGCCTTCCGACGGCGGCCCGGTGGCGGTTCCGTCTCAGGATATGGTTCTGGGTATTTACTACCTCACACAGGAGCGCGAGGGTGAGATCGGCGAGGGCCGCCAGTTCCACAACATGAACGAAGCGATCCTTGCTTATGAGAATAAGTACATTACGCTTCATTCGAAGATTCAGGTTCGCGTGAGCAAGGAGAATGCGGACGGCGAAGTGATCAGCGGTATGATTGATACCACGCTGGGACGGATGCTGTTCAATGAAATCCTTCCGCAGGATCTGGGCTATGTAGACCGCAGCGATCCGGAAAATCTGCTGAAGCTTGAGGTGGATTTCCTGGTTACGAAGAAGAAGCTGAAGGATATCCTTCAGAGAATCATCGACACACACGGAACCTTCAAGACGGCTGAAGTGCTCGACCTGATCAAGGCAATGGGCTATAAGTATTCCACCATTGCGGCAATGACCGTTTCCATCGCGGATATCACTGTTCCGCCGCAGAAGAAGGAACTCCTTCAGAAGGCACAGGACACGGTTGACCAGATTGCACGGAACTACCGCAGAGGTCTGGTGACAGAGGAAGAGAGATACCGCAGCGTTGTCGCGACCTGGACACAGATCGATAATGAGCTGACTCGAGTTCTGCTTGACAGTCTGGATAAGTACAACAACATCTTCATGATGGCGGATTCCGGAGCCCGTGGTTCCAATCAGCAGATCAAGCAGCTGGCTGGTATGCGAGGCCTGATGGCGGATACGACCGGCCGTACCATTGAGCTGCCGATCAAGTCCAATTTCCGTGAAGGTCTGGACGTTCTGGAGTACTTCATGTCGGCACACGGCGCCCGTAAGGGTCTGTCCGATACAGCACTGCGTACAGCTGACTCCGGTTACCTGACCAGAAGAATGGTAGACGTCTCGCAGGAACTGATTATCCGTGAGATTGACTGCTGTGAAGGAAGAGAGACACTTCCGGGCATGTCCGTAAAAGCATTCACGGACGGCAAGGAAACCATCGAAGGCCTCAAGGACCGGATCACCGGCCGTGTAGCCTGCGAGGATATCCTGGATGCAGAAGGCAACGTGCTGGTAAAGAGAAACCACATGATCACACCGAGCCGTGCGAAGGCAATTCTGGAGCGCGGTGTTGATGAAAACGGAAATAAGGCTGAATCAGTCAAAATCCGTACCATCCTGACCTGCCGGTCCCACCTGGGAATCTGCGCAAAGTGCTACGGCGCCAATATGGCGACGGGCGAGATGGTTCAGGTCGGTGAGGCTGTCGGTATCATTGCAGCACAGTCCATCGGTGAGCCTGGTACACAGCTGACGATGAGAACGTTCCATACGGGCGGTGTCGCCGGCGGCGATATCACACAGGGTCTTCCCCGTGTCGAGGAGCTGTTTGAGGCGAGAAAGCCCAAGGGACTTGCAATCATCTCTGAGTTCGGCGGCAGAGTTGCGGTTGTTGATAATAAGAAGAGCCGCGAAGTTGTCGTAACGAACGAAGAGACAGGCGAGACGAAGTCTTATCCGATTCCTTACGGATCCCGGATCAAGGTCATTGACGAGCAGGTGATTGAAGCGGGTGATGAGCTTACAGAAGGTTCGGTCAATCCGCACGATCTGCTGAAGATCAAGGGTATCCGCGCAGTGCAGAACTATCTGCTGCGTGAGGTCCAGAGAGTTTATCGTCTGCAGGGCGTTGATATCTGCGATAAGCACATCGAGGTCATTGTCCGTCAGATGCTGAAGAAGATCCGGATCGAGGAGCGGGGCGATACCGATTTCCTGCCTGGAAGCCTTGTAGATGTACTTGATTTTGAGGATGAGAACGAGCGGCTTGAAGCAGAGGGCAAGGCTCCTGCAGAAGGCAAGAGAATCATCCTGGGTATCACGAAGTCTGCGCTGGCTACGAATTCCTTCATGTCAGCGGCATCCTTCCAGGAGACCACGAAGGTTCTTACCGATGCGGCAATCCACGGAAGAGTTGATCCTCTGATCGGCCTGAAGGAGAACGTCATCATCGGTAAGCTGATTCCGGCTGGAACCGGTATGAAGCGCTATCGCAGCACGAGACTTTCCACCGATGCAGACCAGTACGGTGCAATCGGAACGGAAGCGTTTGAAGAGACGGAAATCGTTGATGCGAATACGGACGAGGCGCTTCCTGAGGAAATGGATGCTGTCGAGACTGCGGACGAGGCAGTTGAAGTCGAGGAATAAAAGGTTTTTCTTGACATTGCAGAAGCGGTTATGTAGAATGAACGGTGCGGCTGTAAAGCTGCACCGTTCTTTTATTGCGCAAAAAAGGACGGGAGTGCGGGAAAGAAAAGAGAGGCTCTTACGTGAGCAAGCTCCCGACGAGCTGGGACAGCGACGCATAAACAGTGCGCATCTCGGCAGCACAGCTGCCTCGATGACACGGCATGCGCCGTATGAATCCTCGAAAATGCATGCTCTTACGTGAGCAAGCTCCCGACGAGCATGATTTTCTCGTCTTCGCACTGTTTATTGCTAACGCGCAAAATCTATAAGGAGGTAAAGAGGATGCCAACATTTAATCAGTTAGTCAGAAAGGGTCGCGAGACTTCCGTGAAGAAGTCGACTGCTCCTGCCCTTCAGAAGGGATTCAACTCTCTTCATAAGAAGGCGATTGATGTCAGCGCACCGCAGAAGCGTGGTGTCTGCACCGCAGTCAAGACGGCAACCCCCAAGAAGCCTAACTCCGCTCTTCGTAAGATCGCAAGAGTGCGTCTCTCGAACGGAATTGAAGTTACCAGCTACATTCCGGGCGAGGGTCACAACCTTCAGGAGCACTCGGTCGTTCTGATCCGTGGCGGAAGAGTGAAGGATCTGCCTGGTACGAGATACCACATTATCCGCGGTACGCTGGATACTGCAGGTGTCGCAAACCGCAGACAGGCCCGCTCGAAGTACGGCGCTAAGAGACCGAAGGCCGGAAAGTAAGGCTCAAGTACTTGCTATGTAAAGTGTTGGAGTACCTTTTTCATAAATGGTACATGTCCGACATGAACACAAAAGCAATTCAGGTGAGTACCGAAGAATTATCAGTGAGAGCCTGCTGATGCAGGGTTTCACCAATGGATAAGGAGGGAAGTAACATGCCGCGTAAAGGACATGTACAGAAGAGAGAAGTATTAGCAGATCCCCTGTACAACGATAAAGTTGTTACGAAGCTGATCAACGCAGTTATGCTTGACGGCAAAAAAGGCGTAGCACAGAAGATCGTTTACGGAGCTTTTGCGAAGGCAGAAGAGAAGACCGGCAAGCCTGCGCTTGAGGTTTTCCAGACTGCAATGAACAACATTATGCCTGTACTGGAAGTTAAGGCAAGACGTATCGGTGGTGCTACCTATCAGGTCCCGATCGAAGTCAGACCGGACAGAAGACAGGCACTGGCACTGCGCTGGATGGTTATGTTCTCCCGTAAGCGTGGAGAAAAAACGATGGAGGATAAGCTCGCGGGTGAAATCCTCGATGCATTTAACAACACAGGTGCTTCCGTCAAGCGTAAGGAAGATATGCACAAGATGGCAGATGCGAACAGAGCGTTCTCGCACTATCGCTTCTGATCTGTCTTACTAAGTTTTAGGAGGAATACCTGTGGCATCTGAAGTGAAGAGAGAGTATCCCCTGGAGAGAACCAGGAACATCGGAATCATGGCACACATCGACGCCGGCAAGACCACTCTTACCGAGCGTATCCTGTACTATACCGGTGTAAACTATAAGATCGGTGAAACCCACGACGGCACGGCCACCATGGACTGGATGGCGCAGGAGCAGGAGCGTGGTATCACGATCACGTCGGCAGCAACAACCTGCCACTGGACACTGCACGATCACAACAAGCCGAAGGAAGGTGCACTGGAGCACAGAATCAATATCATTGATACGCCCGGTCACGTCGACTTTACGGTTGAGGTTGAGCGTTCTCTGCGTGTCCTGGACGGCGCAGTCGGCGTATTCAGTGCCAAGGGCGGCGTAGAACCGCAGTCTGAGAACGTATGGCGTCAGGCGGACACCTACAACGTTCCCCGTATGGCTTTCATTAATAAGATGGATGTCATCGGTGCGGATTTCTACGGTGCGGTTGAACAGATCCGCAAGCGTCTTGGCAAGAACGCTATTATGGTTCAGATCCCGATGGGTGCTGAGGATACCTTCAAGGGTATCATCGACCTGTTCGAGATGGAAGCATACATTTACAATGATGACAAGGGCGACGATGTCACCATCGGCGAGATCCCGGCAGAATTCAAGGACGACGCAGAGCTGTATCACGCAGAACTGGTCGAGAAGTGCTGTGATCTGGATGAGGACCTGATGATGGCCTATCTGGAAGGTGAAGAACCTTCCGTGGATGACATGAAGGCGGCACTGCGCAAGGCAACCTGCGAGTGCAGAGCGGTTCCGGTCTGCTGCGGCAGCGCGTATCGCAACAAGGGCATTCAGAAGATGATCGATGCGGTCATCGAGTACATGCCCAGCCCGATTGACATTCCGGCTATCAAGGGAACGGATCTTGACGGAAATGAAGTCGAGAGACATTCTTCTGACGATGAGCCTTTCGCAGCTCTTGCATTCAAGATCATGACAGATCCTTTCGTCGGAAAGCTCGCATTCTTCCGTGTGTACTCAGGTTCTGTGAACTCCGGTTCATACTGCCTGAACGCAACGAAGGATAAGAAGGAAAGAATCGGCCGTATTCTGCAGATGCATGCGAATAAGCGGCAGGAGCTTGAGAAGGTCTTTTCCGGCGATATCGCAGCGGCAGTCGGTCTGAAGTTCACGACGACCGGCGACACCATCTGCGACGAGCAGCATCCGGTTATTCTGGAATCCATGGAGTTCCCGGAGCCGGTTATCGAGCTGGCGATCGAGCCCAAGACAAAGGCTGGTCAGCAAAAGATGGCCGATGCGCTCGCGAAGCTGGCTGAGGAGGATCCCACCTTCCGTCAGCACACCAATGTTGAGACAGGCCAGACCATCATCGCCGGCATGGGCGAGCTGCACCTGGATATCATCGTTGACCGTCTGCTGCGTGAGTTCCACGTAGAGGCGAACGTCGGTGCTCCGCAGGTTGCTTATAAGGAAACGATGACCAAGCCTGTTGATCAGGAGTACAAGTATGCGAAGCAGTCCGGCGGCCGCGGCCAGTATGGTCACTGCAAGGTCCGCTTCGAGCCCATGGATGCCAACGGCGACGAGCTGTACAAGTTCGAGTCCGAGGTTGTCGGCGGTAATATTCCGAAGGAATACATCCCGGCAGTCGGCGAGGGTATCGAGGAGGCCATGAAGGCCGGTCAGCTCGGCGGTTTCCCGGTTGTAGGTGTTCACGCAGTGGTTTACGATGGTTCGTACCACGAAGTTGACTCCTCAGAGATGGCATTCCACATCGCAGGTTCCATGTGCTTCAAGGAAGCGATGCAGAAGGCAGCACCGGTCCTGCTTGAGCCCATCATGAAGGTTGAAGTAACCATGCCCGAGGAATACATGGGCGATGTCATCGGCGACATCAACTCCAGACGCGGACGCGTCAGCGGAATGGAAGATGTTGTCGGCGGCGGAAAGATGGTGACAGGCTTTGTCCCGCTGGCTGAGATGTTCGGCTATGCGACAGACCTTCGTTCCAAGACACAGGGCAGAGGCAACTATTCCATGTTCTTCGAAAAGTACGAGCCGGTACCGAAGAACGTACAGGAAAAAGTGCTTCAGACCAAAGGGAAGTAATGCTTTTCAGGCTGTGAAGTAACGCTTGAAATATCCACAGCTATCAAGTATAATCACGGATAGTGGCTGTCAAAAGGGCATTAGCCACTATCCACTGAAATAATTAAGTTATCATTATCAAGGAGGAATTTTGAAATGGCAAAGGCTCACTTTGACAGAACAAAACCGCATGTAAACATCGGTACCATCGGTCACGTTGACCACGGCAAGACCACTCTGACAGCTGCAATCACAAAGACCCTGCATGATCGTCTTGGACTGGGCGATGCAGTTGCATTCGAGAACATCGACAAGGCTCCCGAAGAGAGAGAGCGTGGAATCACCATCAACTCCGCTCACATCGAGTATGAGGCT
>JAFTFP010000304.1 GCA_017449485.1 Lachnospiraceae bacterium | reverse complement strand
CTATGATTTTGTGAAGGATTATTGACAGCAGGTCTGCTCATTATGTCTGATCCGGCTGGTTCCACCGGAACAAGTTCATGTCCATCCGATAGTGATGAATCAGAAAGTCACAGAGCTCTTCCGGCGTCTCTGTGCAGCCATTGCTGACCCAGCGGCGCAGCATAGCTGTCAGACCGTATAGAAAGAAATCTCCCTGATAGCGCATTTCTTCTTCTGATTCAAAACCGAATTTCCTGTAGTCCGCCTTCTGCAGATAATCCGAGAGCAGATCCCAGGCGACGCCGATCGCGCCCACGTTCCGGGTCTGATTCAGGTAAATATTATAGAATTCTCTGTACTTCCGGATGTATTCAAACAGGGCCTTAAAGCACTCCAGCAAGCTGGCTTTCTGCTGCAGCTGCTGCAGGAAGGACTCTGTCATGCCTCGGGCCATGTTTTTCTCCACCTGCTCCACCACATCCGGCACATCCTGAAAATGCGCGTAGAAAGAGCTCCGGTTGATCTGGGCCCGCTCGCAGATTTCCCGCACCGTAATCCGGGACAGCGGCTTGTGCTCGGAAAGCAGGAAATAGTAGACGGCCCGCACAATCCGCTCGGTGGTGTCTTTATATCGCCGGTTATCTTTCGTATTCATCTGGTTATTATCCCAACACTTATCGCGATATTGATGATTGAAGTGCCTCCCGAGGCCCATTATACTTTTAAGCAGATAAAAAATACAAGTGTTGGAATAATCCGCTGTGTCTCATAAACGTACAACTTAATTATAAGAGGCACAAGCGGCCTGAACAAAAGTCCTGAACGAAAGGAATTGAAAATGAAAAGCGAAAAGATGATGAGGGAAGCGCCGGTCTGGAAGCTGCTGGTGCAGATGAGTCTGCCGGTGGTCTGCGTGATGCTGGTAAATGTCCTCTACAATATGGCAGATGTTTTCTTCATGGGGAGAACGGGTGAGACCATGCAGGTGGCCGCGATTTCCCTGGCCTCGCCGGTTTTTGCCATCTTTTCTGCATTCAATACGTTGCTGGGCTTCGGCGCCTGCACCGCTTCGAGCATTGCCCTCGGACAGGGCGATCTGAAGTCCGTGAAGCACTATACCAGCTTTGCACTGTACGCGTCGCTGTTTCTGGGCGTGCTCACCACAATCATTGTTTTCCTGTTTACGAATCCGCTGCTATCGCTGCTGGGCGCCAATGAGCAGACGGCTGAACACGCTGCTGTCTATATGCGGATTTTCTCCCTCGGCGCGCCGTTCATGGTCGCCGGCGGATCTCTTGGCAACACGCTCCGCGCCGACGGCGACAGTGTCAATCCGCTGAAAGCCACGATGGCCGGAACCATCACGAATATCGTACTGGACCCGATCATGATCTCCGGCCTGCACATGGGCATCCGGGGTGCCGCGCTCGCAACAGTGATCGGCAACGTACTGAGCTTTATTCTGGTGGTCCGCGCGTCGAAGAGCAAGGAGGCCTTCTCTGTCTCGCCCAGGGACTTCAGCCTGCGGCCGGAGATTTCACTGAAAGTGCTCTCCTATGGCCTTCCCATGGCTGCCGGCACCATGCTGATGAGCTTCTCCCACACCTTTGCCAATCGGCTGCTGGTGCGCTACGGCAACGAAGCCCTGGCAGCGCAGGGCGTCGCCGGCAAGGCCGGTATGCTGATCTCCATGCTGGTCATGGGCATCTGCATGGGTGTGCAGCCCGCCGTCAGTTATTCATATGGAAGAAGGGATACTAAGAGACTTCGCGAGATTATTTTCGGAACAGGTCTTACGGCGGTTCTGATCGGCGTTGTCATGGGCGGAAGCTTTCTGATCTTCAGGGACGCCTTCGTGCAGTCCTTCCTGGATGATCCGCAGGTCATCGCCTACGGCCGGCAGATGATGCTGGGCGGCATCGTCACCTCCCCGCTTTACGGCATTTATCAGATGTGCGCTGTCTATCTGCAGGGCACCGGCAAGGTCACCTACGCGACCATCACGGCGCTGATGCAGAAGGGCATCGTCTATATCCCGGTGCTGTACCTGATGCACGGTGCCTTCGGGCTCACAGGACTGATCTTCACCTCG
>JAFTFP010000303.1 GCA_017449485.1 Lachnospiraceae bacterium | reverse complement strand
TCCCACATGCCGGAGAGTTTCTTCTCAATCGCTCCCATCTCGTCAACCTTGGTCCGGATCTGTTTCGCGATGTTCTGAAGCTCCATCGCCTTACTCTGCACTTCATTGGCGGTCACGATGAATTCTGCCATTTCCTTTTCCTCCTTAAAAATGTGAATATTATATGTTACTTGGACAGGTCGTCCAGTGAAAGACGACCGTCCCGAAGCATCTCTACAATGTTTTCAATGTGGGCCGTATATTCGATGGACTCATCGTCCATATACCCGTATGCGTCAATTTCGCAGATATCCTCATTGTCAAAAAGAACCAGGTGGTCTCCGTCCTGATATCCCTGCGGAAACAGCACAGCCGCATAATCGAACACCTTCTGGGTCTTGAGATTCGCCTGTCCCTGCCCGACGATCTGCAGCTGCTGCTCCGGATACTTGCTGATGCGGACAACACTACCGTTCGATAAAAATCCTTCCAGCTTCATCTGTTCTTTTCTCCTCCCGTGTCTTAGCTTCTCTGTCTTTCCAGATATCTCGAAAGACGCTCTTCCAGTTCCGATTCCTCGCGGTTGATATATCCGACCCGCTCAATGCTTCCGACGTCCTCATGGTTAAACAGGTACACGTGATTGCCGTCTGAAAAGCCCTCCGGGAACAGTACTGCGCCGTAATCATAAATCTCCCCGTCCCGGCCTGCCGGCTGCATAGCCCTGCCGATAATGATGACCTGCTTGGTGCCGGTTCTGGTCGTCACGACGCTGCCGATCGGAAGCAGTCCTTCGAAAACCTCACTATGTTTCTTATCCATATTCAGCGTTGCCTCCTGCCTTCAGCTATCCGTCACTTGAATCTGTTCATGTCGCCCAGATATTCCTGAATGGTCATGGTTCCGTCCTTAAGCTTCCCGTTCTCCTCCAGGGCGGCCGCTGCATAAGCGGTGCTTTCCTTTGTCAGATACCCGACAGAATAGACCTGGCCGATGTCCTCGTGATTGAAGATAAAAACGTGACGCTCATCTGTATAACCGGAGGGATAGGCAACGCCGGAATAGTCATACAGCTTTCCGGTCCCCAGATCCACCTGATTGCATCCCATGATCATCAGCAGATCCGGCCCGTTTCCAATTCTGACTACACTGCCTGCCGGCAGAAGCTTTTCATATTTCATTTCTGCTCCTTTCCCTGCTGGCCATCCTGTTCCGCAGCCTTTCTCTTCTCAAGGATTTCCTCCGGCGTAATCCGGCCTTCCCGCAGATCCGAAAGTCTCTGCTTCATCTGTGCAAGCATCTCCCAGGCGTTGTCGTCGAGGTGTCCGATCGCACAGATGCGGTCAATATCTTCCTGCTGGAACATCACCATATGATCCTCGTCGATATATCCTTCCGGAAAAGGTACTGCCGCGTAATCATAGATCGTCATGTTCGCTGCATCCGCCTGTACCTGGCCGATGATCTGGAATTTTCTGTCAGATCCGATCAGGAAAACGACACTGCCAAGAGGCAAAAGCCCGTTCCACTTTATCATTTCCCGTTCCCTTCCTTCTTCTCTTCAGAGAAACTGCTCCGCTGTGTTTTCTGTCTTCACTCGATCGTAAGAAAATCAGCAAATCCGACGACATTCAATATGTCCATGACGGTCGGAGCAACATTCTTCACGATCAGCTCTCCGTCATTCAGATCCATCTTTTTCTGAATCTTCAGCAGAACCCTGAGACCTGCGGAGGAGATGTATTTCATACCGGTGCAATCCAGTATGACCTTCTCCACATCCTTGTCCAGCTCTATCTCCACAAGGCTTCCCCATTGCTCTGCCTCAAATCCGCTGATGTCCCCGTTAATCTGCATGGTCAGCACATTGCCGTCCCGTTCTGTTGTCACATTCATTCTTTGACCTTATGCCGCAGGCATCAGTGTCACATCGGTGGCGTGCCTGCGCGACACCGATGAAAGTTTGAAAGCAGATGACTTTCAAACTTCTTCTCCAAAAACATCTGTCGGAAGCTTTCCGGCCTCCTCTTTTGAAGCCGTTTCTGTCTGACTGTACTGCTGCGAGATGACCGTCAGGTTGCCCGCATGCTTGATGATCATATCCTGGATCGGCGTAATCCGATCCTGCAGTGCTTTGAACTTGGTCATGTAGGCGCTCTGTGCCTCACCGCTCCAGGTCGGACCGCTCAGCTTCATCACCATCGCGGTGATGCTCTCCGTCGTCTTTTTAATATTCCTCGCATGCCGATCCAGCTCCGCGGCATCCTTCTGCAGCATTTCCGGCGTCACGCGGATGGTCGAGCTGTCCAGTGTATTGCCCTTTCCGGTCCCAGCTGTTTCTTCCTTTTCCCGGAGCAGCTCTTCCTGTTCGCTCAGCTGCTTTTCCATCTCTTCGAGAGAGACCTTTCCGTCCGGAATATCATCTCTGTTCAGCATATGAATCCTCCGAAATGTTGTGAAATAACCTGTCCTTCTGTTTTAAGAATAATTCATCTCTCATCACAGAAACATCACAGATTCATTTTACCATATTCGATTGCAGTTCTG
The DNA here is from genome assembly GCA_017449485.1 of Lachnospiraceae bacterium. GTDB lineage: Bacteria > Bacillota > Clostridia > Lachnospirales > Lachnospiraceae > CAG-791. The sequence continues at coordinate 7,462 of JAFTFP010000303.1, read as the reverse complement.
TTGATTTTCAGCCTTTCAGTCTTACTGTTTTCTTACAACAGAATCAGCTCAGCACCGTCCTGAATGCCGCAATCTACAAGCGTAGTCTCCGGCGGAAGAACGCGCCGCTGCATAGGCGAATGCAGTTCAAAAACGGCATCCGCGGGCGCTTCCTCCCGCAGCTTTCTTGAAATAATCTGCTGCATCTCACGGATGACCTCGCCAACCGTTTTATTATCATCTACGCTGAAATCATAGCGCTGGGAAATGACAGGCACTTTTACTTCGATCAGAATCATGCTCTCCTCCAGGTTTTCCTGTTACTGCTTTTTCCGCTTGGGCTTCTGAGGCGCCGGCACCACAATTCGTCTTACTTCTTCTGTTCCATCCGGATCAGCGATCTGTCCGATTCCGGGCTTCTCAATCTTGTTCTGCTCATTGAACGGCATGTAACTGTAATTCAGATAAGGATTCTGTCCGACATTTCCGCCGAACTGAATTCCTGTTCCGTGGCCTGTCAGTGCATCCGCCAGAGGGTAGCCGGCTATCTTGTTTCTCTCCTCGAGCGCAAGGCCGGCAAAAAGATAAATATGATGTCCAGGGCCTCTTCTGGCCAGATTTTCCAGGAAGCCGCTGATTCCATGGCTGTCATCTTTCAATATGTTAAGAAGCCACGGAAGGTCCTCAATGATCACATAGATCGGCGCATACTTCTCTGCCATGGAAGCGAAGATCTCTTCCGGCTCCAGATCCTGTTTTTCCAGCTCCAGCCTGTATGCATGCCGTTCCCGGAACTGCTGCGTGAACTGCTCACTGCATAATCCATACAGCTGTTCGCTGTCCCTCACTTCCACAAGATTCTCATAGCCGGCAGTTCCCGGCAGCGAAGCGTCCCCGACCACATATACACCCGCGCGCGGATCCTGGAGTGCGGAAAGAACTGCAATGCTCATGAAAGCAGTCTTGCCGGAGCGGGGCTGTCCAACCACCAGATAGCAGAACATCTTCTGCAGGTTCAGGCTGTAGACTTCCGCATTGTCTTCCCGATATCCGACGGGCAGAAGGTTGGCTGTCCTGAATGCCGCCTGTGTCTCCGGAAGTCTGGAGAAGCCTTCCCAATCGGCATTTTCCGGAATCTCCGGGACTTTCCTTGCCACAGCACCTGTCCAGGCCTGACTCAGTTCGCTGCAGCGCTTCTGAATCTTCTGCATCCGCTGATAGTCATTTTCGGCCTTCATCGCGCGCGCTGCCTGGAACTCCAGCACTCTTCCATCTACGACACACAGGCCTCGGCCGTGCACGCCGGACTCCGGAACAACATCGAACCGCATGGTGTGAAGATAATCCGAATAGGCATATTTGTCCTTCATCTCCAGGCAGAGGCAGGTCTTCATATTTCCGGCCAGCCGGTTCGGAATTTCATTCATGGAGAACCCGGCTGCGGAAAGCAGCAGGAAGATGCCGTTGCTCTCGCCTTCTTTCGAGATCCGGATTACCTCATCGATATATTTATCGCCGGTTTTTTCGCTGAATGCGGCATAATTGTCGATCACGATCACGATGGACGGATACCGCAGTCCATTGGCCCGGTAATACTGGCTGTAATTGCCGCCGCGGAAGACCTTTTTCCGCTCATCCAGCAGCCTTCCGATCATATTGAAGAATCTTCCGATCTTTTCGTCGTCTCCTTCATACATCAGGCCGCCGACATGCGGCAGTCCCTCAAAGACTGAAAGCATTCTGCTGGAGAAATCAAGCGCATAAATGTTCAGATAATCCGGTGTGTAGCGGTTGACCAGCGAGTAGATAATCGTCTGCAGAAGGGTGGACTTTCCGGTCACCACCTGACCGATGACTGCGTGATGTCCGCCGCCCGAGAAATTGATTCTGAGCGCCTCCTGTGCCTGATTCGCAGGATCGTCTGTCCGGCCGATGACTGCCGACAGTTTCCACTCTTCAGGCGGATTCTCCCATGCGCCGTCATGGAATGCATAGGCCTGATATTCTTCCATTTCATCCAGACAGATCGATTCCGGCAGAACCGGCAGCCACAGGAGGTGCGCTCTCTGGTAACCGCCCGCCCGGGCAGTTTCTGCCAGATAATCCTTGACTGCATCCAGCTGTGTCTGGTCGTTCATCCTGGAGTCATTTTTCAGCTCCCTGCCGGCAATGATATCGTCTCTGCCAGTAATGGTGAGAAGGCGCGCCGCGCTTCCTTCGTCCGCCTCATCCGGGTTATAGAGGGCACCGCTGTGTCCCGACTGGAACAGCTCATAGACCTCGTCATTGCCAACCTGCAGGTAACAGCGTCCGACCTGCGTGATGTAGGCGGCATCCGGCTTTCCGAGCATATCCTGACTGTCTTCCTTGGTCTGTACCCGCAGGCAGAGGCGGAATTTTGCATTGGAAGCGATATTGTCGTCAACGGTTCCGGAGGGCCGCTGAGTGGAAAGAATCAGGTGTACGCCAAGGCTTCGTCCGACCTGGGCAACGCTGATCAGTTCCTTCATGAAGTCCGGTTCTTCGCGCTTGAGTTCCGCAAACTCATCAATGATAATGAACAGATGCGGAATCGGTTCTGTGACCTCGCCGCGCTTATACAGCATGGTATATTTATTGATATTGTTGACGCCGGCTGCATTGAACATCCTCTGACGTCTTCTGTTCTCACTCTTGATGGCCACCATGGCGCGGTGAACCTGTGCGCCGGAGAGGTTGGAAATCGAGCCCAGAAGGTGCGGAAGTCCTTCAAACAGATTGGCCATGCCGCCGCCCTTATAGTCGATGATAAAGAAGCCGATATCATCCGGGCTGTATTCCACAGCCTGCGACAGCAGATAGGTCTGCAGTGTCTCTGATTTTCCGGAACCGGTGGTGCCGGCGACGAGGCCGTGGGGTCCGTGGTGCTTCTCATGGACATCCAGGTACATCCGGGTCTCTCCGTTCCCTATTCCCAGAAGGCCCCGGACATGCTCGTAAATCCTGTTCTTTCTCCACAGCTCATCCGCATGCAGGTCACTGAGTCTGTGAATCCCGTACATTTCGAAAAAGCTGACAGCGTCAGGAATTTCTCCGCTGTCACCGGTCTCTTCGACACGCAGTCTGCTGACCGCTTCGGAAAAGTTCACAAGTTCCTGTACCGGAACGGTGTCAAAAACGACTTTCTCGTGCTCTTGAGAAGTAACCAGTGTCTCCACAATTCCGGTGAACTCCTGGTCATTCTGGAGAACGTACCGGCACTCATTCGGAAGATGGTCGAAGGTATCCGAAAGAATCACCGTTGTAAGTCCCACTTCCTCCGGATTCTCATAGACATACCGGGAGATCAGCTCTCCTCTGATCAGTTCCGGATCCGAGAGAAACAGTACATAATGCGGAAGCTGAACTTTCTGATCTGCTCCCGGATCTTCGCCGTTCCTGTCCCGGCTCTCATCTTCCCGCTTGCGGAAGATATTGGACAGCTCATAGCAGATATCCGCCACCTGCTCCGAATCCGTTGCAACCATACGGAACTTCCGGTTTTCGGAGAAGCTGTGGGGAAGCCATCTTGCAAAATCCCACTGATTCAGGTTGCTGGAGCTGTTGCGGTCATAGAAATAAATCATCCGCACATCTGTGTAGCAGTGCGTCATGGCAAGCTGGGCACAGATGACGTGAACCAGCTCCACCGCGCCTTTTTTCTCGTCTCCGCCCACGATGCCGATCAGCGGATGCTTCTTCAGATCCAGCAGCACCGGCACATCATAGAGCGTCTTAAAGTTGTCTCGGATGTAGCGCGGTTTGTCCCGCAGTTCATCCTCCAGAATGTTGAACTTCTCCTCCGGCACATCAATGGTAACCTGGAAAGGAATATCTCCCGTCCCGATCCGCACTTTCAGGAAATCATCATGTTCCTCGTTGTAGTTCCACAGACCGGTCTTTTGGCCCCGCCTTCTGATCAGCGTGAGCGCATCCGGCCAGATTTCCCGCATAGATTCAGTATTGTGGGTATATTTTTCTCTGATCTCCTCTGTTTTCCCGATCAGATAGTTGCTGTACGCTTCAAATCTCCGGTTTTCCTTCTCCTTATGGCGCTTCTTCTGGCGCTTGATATTACTGAACGCCATAATGGCAGCCATGACTCCGGAGGAGACGGCCATCACCAGTCCGGAGTACATCATGATCGAGCTCCCATACCCGGAGCGGCGGCTCGCAGCAACCATCAGAATAGATGCAAACATCATCGGAATGACCATTGCAATGGACTGCATCACAGCCTGAATCGGAGACTGCGTTTCCTCCTCTTCGAGTTCGGGCACCGGCTCAATTTTGATGGTATCATTATGGATTACCGGCAGAATCCGGGGGGATCTGTGATAATAATGAACTCTGCTTTTCGCAGCCTCTGCGTCATCCGCGCCTTCCTCCGAAAGCGAAGCAGCAGCGGCCATCCGGGTCTCCATCCGGATTTCCAACGCGCCGCCCCCCTTCAGTACAGCCAGTTCTTCTCCCAGATACTGAAAGCTGTATTCCGGCAGGTCAATCACGTCGCCGTAATGCAGCGCCATCTCCTGACGGATCACCCATCCGTTCAGATACCCCGTGCCTTCTCTGGGGATCAGGCTGAAGTTATGCCAGTCTCTTGTCAGCAGAAGATTCACAGGCTCAGTGTGCTCATCCGACGGGATCAGCAGTTCACTTTTTAAGCCGGTTCCGATTCTGACGCGGTGAGATGAAGTGAGAGGAATTCTGATCGCAGGCGTGAAAGCGTTCGCGGAGGTGGAGACCAGCAGATCCAGGGCTTCCCCTTCCGATGTCGCAATCTTAAACCGCGCACCATCCTGCAGTCCCGTCATTGTGCTGACCGGAAGATACTCATCCGGCCGCCCGGAATAAGCATAAATGCGGTATGAGGGCTCCGGCCACAGATTCCAGCTGCCCTGGATGCACTCCAGATGCACTGTCAGATCCTCTTCCAGCCAGAACCATTTCTCATAGAGCACAATGCTGTAATCTGCATTGTCCGTGGCGGGCAGCAGATAACGCCGGCATCCTTCCTGATTGTAAACTGTGATAATCGTAGTGCTCATAGGGTCAATGTGAAATATAATTCAGAATTATACGGGAAACACCGAAATCGATGATGTCCCCTTGTACGAGTTCAACCGCTGTATCCTTCAGCTGGTAATACTGTCCGCTTCGCTCAATATAGGCCCCCTCCGGGAAATATGCTTCCAGGCAGAGCATATTGTTCTGACGAAAAATTCTGCAGTGATGCTCGGTCAGCTCCGGGTCATCAATACAGATTGTGTTGTTTGCACCACGTCCGATCATGATGCCGTCGGCCACAGGCAGCAGGTAATCTCTGGTCAGCATCTGCGTCTGAACAGAAAGCTCGACCTGCATATCTTCCTCTCCTTCACCAGATATAGGAGGAATTCCCTCATCCCTGATCTGATACGGATAGCTGCGCCCATGTTCCATGTCTTCTCTCTGAAGATATTCCGGATTGGAGAGGCGCTGTGTAAGCTGCCTGCTCTTCTGCTCCCTGATCATCAGTTCCTGCCGCCGTTGAAGGCGTTTCCTTCTTCTGACAATGATTACCGCCAGAATAACCAGAACAATATCGATCGCTATGCGCAGAACAACGTAGGGATATTCGCGTACAAAATCAATTATCGCCCGAATTGGATTAATCATACTCTACTCTCAGTCTGGTATTTCCCGCCCTGATGATATCACCTTCATACAGTTCCAAAGCCCCCTTTACGGGCTGATCGTTTACAAATGTTGCCTCGGCCGCTCCCAGAACAGTCAGCACGGCACTGCCGTTTTCAACAGCAATCATCATCTGCCGGGAGGCCAGATTCTTATCCTGCGGGAAAGCGATGTCGCAGCGCGCATCAGACCGGCCGACTACAAGGGATTCCCCGTCCTTGATCAGCCACTCATGATCGGGATGATTTACATCCATCAGCTTCAGGCCTCCCTGCTCTGCAGCGCTGCTTGCCGGTTTCGTCTCCGTACCTGCATCAGGTTTTTCAACTTCATGGAAGTCCGGAATCTTTCTCTCCTTTTTCCTGGTGGCCATCAGGAAAATGACCAGTGCCGCCGCTACCGCAGCAGCCAGAAGGATATTGATCAGCTTGCTGTGTTCAAACTTTTTAGCTTCTTCCTCGAATGTCTCCGGCTCCGGTTTCTCCTCTTGAGCGGCCGCCTCTTCCTGCGCAGCGGGCGCAGCCTCCGCTTCTTTTTCCTGCTCTGCCAGCTGCTGGCTGTACTCCTTCATCTCTGCGACAGAGGCCATAGGCAGCGTCACCATCTGGGAGAGGGAATATTCTCCGGTCGTCGTCTTGCAATGCAGGCCGACATTTTTGCGGCTGCCGTCCCGCAGCGGTGTCGGAAGATTAAAACGGAAGTATGTGATGCTGTCTCCGTCACGCCGGATTTCATCAGCAATAGCAGCGGCATCCTCTGCGGTCTCATAATCATCCAGGGAGAAATAAGGCGTTCCGGACCTGCGGGAAAGCGCGAAGAGTTTATCCAGAATACCTTCTGATTTGCTGTAAAAGCAGCCGATGGTATAGATCGGGCAGCATCCATTGCCCCCTTCGACCAGATCAGTCAATTCCTCGTAAGTGACGCCCAGCTTACTGTCGTCGCTTCCGTCAGAAACGATAATGATGCGGCTGTAATCCGGCTCCCCGTCCTGAGCCAGCTCCTGGATTTCCTGATACAGCACATTCCGCAGGAACGTATACTGATCTTCAAAGGTAATGTCCTCAATGGCCAGCCGGAGCGCATCGTAATTGTCCGTATAGTCCATGACGACCTGTGATTCTTCCGCGACGGTCTTGATCGCAAAACGCTCTTCATACTGGTGGTTCCAGATCAGTCTTGTCAGAATCGACTTAATCTTGGCCTCATTGCTCTTGGTCCCGATGGAAAGAGAATTGTCGATGAGAATCAGTGTTTTCGGTGCCAGTCCTTCTCCGTCGATCAGTCTGCCGGCTTCTGCTACCTCTGCCTGATCCGCGCCGACATAAACCTCTGCTTCCTCCACGCGGCCTTCGATTCCCCGCACAAACCAGGTGATGCAGGGATTCTCTGCATAAGTATCTATTTCCGCAACACTCACGCTCCCACCAGAGGATTGACGGGTGTCTGCGGCCTCTGCTGTCTCAGGCACCGCAGCCTCATCTGTATTCTCGTCCGCACGCACTGAAGTGGACGAGGCTGAGATCATAAGACACAGCATCAGGCAGAAAATACATACTCTTTTCAGAAGCCTGCCTCCCGCTGCTGTCCCACCTTGTTTTCTTATCACTCGCATATCATTCCTCCGGGGAAAACGACTCATCGATATATTCCAGCCTGAAAAGCCGCTCCAGGTTTTTAAGAAACGTCTGTTCAACAAATTCTGCTTTCGGAGCCGGCAGATAACCCGAGCGGTTCGACCGGCAGATATCAATCGCGGACGGCACCAGTCCCGTCTCCTGAAAAT
>JAFTFP010000302.1 GCA_017449485.1 Lachnospiraceae bacterium | reverse complement strand
TTGTAGCTGCCGCCGTAGATGGTCTTCTGCGATACGATATGTCCGCCGTTTGCTGCCAGCGCCTCAATGGTATAGGTGATCGCCGCCGCACCGGAAGCCAGCGCCAGAGCTGCACTGCCGCCTTCCAGGGCTGCCAGTCTCTTCTCCAGCACATCCTGCGTGGAATTGGTCAGCCGGCCGTAAATATTGCCGGGATCTGCCAGACCGAAGCGGTCCGCCGCATGCTGGCTGTTATGGAAAACGTAGGAAGTGGTCTGATAAATCGGAACGGCGCGGGCATCGGTTGCCGGGTCGGCCTGTTCCTGTCCAACGTGAAGCTGCAGTGTCTCAAATCTGTATTCGCTCATGATTCTATCTCCTTTGAATGTGTTTTCTTAAATTCAACCTCCGGGGATAAGAAAAGCCCGGTGCAGCAGTTAAGCTCCCGGGCATATGGCTTCAGAGGTCTTTCTCGTCTGAGTTCTTTCTTTTCAGCTTAGACATCGGATTGTTTCGGAGTGCGCAGGCGTATTCTGCTCCACCCCGGCCATATGGACTGCCCGGGAGATCTGCATTCGACAACACATGTAGAACGTCTGTCTGCCTGAAGTATGATGCTTCATTTTGCGTCTTCCTTTCCTTGAAAGCCGTGCCTTTCAATTAATTTTCCTCAATATATCATCCATTTCCTACTATGTCAATAGGTTTAGTCAGTTTAATTTTCAAAAAATTCCCGCCGCTTTTCACGGCGGGATTTGCTCACTCTCTCCCTGTGCTGAACAGCCGTTCAACCCTCTGATTTATTTGCGTCTGCGCATGAGGACGACGCTCTGCAGCAGGATGAAGAAGCACAGCATCGCACCGGTGGTAATACTCTGCCACCAGGGATCGCGGAGGCCGGAGGTGGTGACGATGGATTTGATGGTGCTCAGGGTCAGGACGCCGAACAGCGTGCCGATGACGTTGCCGACACCGCCGGTCAGAAGTGTGCCGCCGATGATGGAGGAGGCAATTGCATTCATCTCCGCCGCGGTCGCATTGGTCGCGTTGCCGGCGCCGGTGTGCATCATAAAGACAAAACCCGCAATGCCCGACAGGATGCCGCAGAGCAGGTGCGCCATAAAGCGTGTGTGCCGGACGTTCACGCCGAGCATCAGGGCGCTCTGCCGGTTTCCGCCGACTGCATAGAAGTGACGGCCGAGCTGCATTCTGCGCAGCAGGAAGAAGACGAGGACGACAATCACCAGCGCGATGACCACGCCGATTTCCATTCTGGCAGGAATCATGACGCCCTTCTTATTGGGCGATCCGAGGAACGGAATCTCGATGCGGGTCTGGAGAATGTCCATCAGGCTCTGCGGTGCCTTCTGCGGATCCACGCTGATGATCGTGATCATGCCCCGGGCAAAAAACATGCCTGCCAGTGTTATGATAAACGGCTGGATTTCCAGATAGGCGATCAGATATCCTTGCACAAGTCCGTAGGCCAGGCCGATCAGCAGGGCCGTCAGCAGGGCAAACACGATTCTCGATCCCTCGGACAGTCCGAGTGCTGCCTCGATTGAATTAAACGGCTTCAGATTTCCGTTCAGGATCATGACACCCGTCATTGCGACGAGCGCAGTCACACCGCCGACGGAAATGTCGATGCTGCCTGTGATCATGACAATCGTGAGACCGCAGGATATGATAATCAGAAACGCATTATCGTTAAGCAAGTCAAACAGCATCTGCGGCTTCAGGAAACCGCCGCCCCAGATCACCATGGCCAGCACATACATAAACACGAAAATGCAGATCGTAATCGTCAGAAGGAGCTGCGTATCCGTGATGGGTTCTCTTCGGCGTTCCAGAAGGTTCTTATCTTCCGTTTTCATGTTATGCAGCCTCCTTTCCGGCGAGTGTCTCCCTCTTCTCTCTGAATTTCTTCAGATAGCGGTCCACAGCTTCCTTGACCACAGGAGATCCCATGACGACCAGAATAATGATGACAATGGCCTTGTAGGCTTTGACGTCTGTGGACGGCACCTTCATAGCGTACAGGGTGATGGTCAGCATCTGAATCGCATAGGCACCCAGCACTGAGCCGATCATTCTGAATTTTCCGCCGCCAAGATTATTGCCGCCGATTGCCACTGCAAGGATCGCGTCCATCTCGATATTGATGAGCAGCGTCTCATGATTGATCAGGCTGAGCCTGCTCACACCGATCACACCGGCGATGGCGCAGCAGGCGCCCAGAATCATGAACGCCAGCAGTTTGATTCCCACATGATTGATGCCGTTCAGTCTCGCCGCGCGCTGGTTGATACCGACCGACTGAATATAGAGTCTTAAGGTGGTCAGACGGAACAGAACGCTGAACAGAACACCGGTCAGAATCACGATCAGGATCGGTGTGGGCACCGGAATGCCGGGAATGAAGCTGCCGATCGCGTTGATGATCGGACTCTCCACCGTCGGCGTGGCGCCGCCGTTGATCCAGTAGGCGATGCTGCGTCCGCAGGTAAACAGAATCAAGGTCGCGATCATCGGCTGGATTCCGAAGACGGAGACCAGCACACCGTTGAAGGATCCGAAGATCATGGCGACGATACAGCACAGGATCACGGCAAGAAGCACGGTGAATGCGGAAATGGAAGGGCCGCCTTTCAGAACTTTCACAAACACACTGCCCGCGATCGCGGCCAGGGCGCCGACGGAAATATCCTGTCCGCCGGAAGCCGCTGTCACCAGCGTCATACCCATCGCCAGGATGACCAGCTCGGACGCGCCGTTGAGAATCGAGATCAGATTGCCCTGCAGCACC
>JAFTFP010000301.1 GCA_017449485.1 Lachnospiraceae bacterium | reverse complement strand
GAAGACCATGATCAATAATTATGTCAAGAACGGAATCCTGATGGCGCCGGACAAGAAGAAATACAGCCCGGAGCATATGATGATTCTGATGATGATCTTCTATCTGAAGAGCTTTCTTTCGATCGAAGATATCGGACAGATCCTGCAGCCGGTCAAGGACGCCGCGGGAATTCGGAGAAAGCATGCCGAACCGGTGCGGGACTCGGGGCAGGAGAAAAAGCTGGAGCTGGGCAGCGTCTATGATGAAATCTTTGCCGGTGTCAACAAGAGCGTGGAGTTCTTCGCAGAGGACTTCAGGCGCAAGTATGCGGACGCCATGGAGGCATTTGATAAAGAGGACCTGCCGGCAGAGGAAAAGGAGCGACTCAGACGTGTTTATCTGGTCTGCCAGATGGGCGCGGAGATCTATCTGTATAAGCTCCTGATTGAGCGCATGATCGATGCGGGAGATTTTGACGGAACACAGGATGCCGGCTGAGCGGCACGATAAGAAGAAAAAGAACGGAGCAGTAAGACCGAATGAGTATATATGATTCACTGAATACAGAACAGCGCAGAGCGGTGGAGCACACCGAGGGACCGGTCCTGATTCTGGCCGGTGCGGGCTCGGGCAAAACCCGTGTGATCACGCACCGCATCGCCTATCTGATGGATGAGTGCGGCGTAAATCCCTGGAATATTCTGGCGATCACCTTTACCAACAAAGCTGCGCAGGAGATGCGGGAGCGGGTGGATAAACTGATCGGCTTCGGGGCGGAGTCCATCTGGATTTCCACCTTCCACTCCATGTGCGTGCGCATTCTGCGGCGCCATATCCAGGAAATCGGCTACAGCACGGACTTTACCATCTACGACACGGATGACCAGAAGACGCTGATGAAGGAAGCCTGCAGAAATCTGCGGATCAACACGAAGGAGCTGAAGGAACGCACGATTCTTGCCGCCGTTTCCTCTGCCAAGGACGAGCTGATGACGCCCCGCATGTATCAGGAGGCGCATCAGTATGATTTCCTGCAGAAGCGGATCGGCGAGGCCTATGAGGAATACCAGCGGCTGCTTCACAAGAATAATGCGCTGGATTTCGATGACCTGCTGATGAAGACGGTGGAGCTGTTCACGATGCGGGAGGATGTGCTGCGCAATTACCAGGAGCGCTTCCGTTATATCATGGTGGATGAGTACCAGGATACCAACACGGCCCAGTTCGAGCTGGTGCGGCTCCTGGCCGGCACGAAAAAAAACGGCGGGCGCAACCTGTGCGTGGTCGGTGACGATGATCAGTCAATCTATAAATTCCGGGGTGCAAATATCCGGAACATTCTGGATTTTGAAAAGGTCTATCCGGATGCCTTCGTGGTCAAGCTGGAGCAGAATTACCGCTCCACGCAGACCGTGCTGGACGCGGCCAATGCCGTGATCGGCAACAATCACAACCGGAAATCCAAGGCGCTCTGGACGCGGAAAAAGGAAGGCAGCCGCGTGCATCTTCGGCAGTTCAACACGGCCATGGAGGAGGCTTCCTTCATCGCTGAGGACATTGAGAAGAAAAAGCGGCAGCAGCCAGCGCTGAACTATCGGGATTTTGCCGTGCTGTACCGCACGAATGCCCAGGCGCGTCTTTTAGAGGAGCGCTTCATCATGGGCTCGATTCCCTATAACGTGGTGGGCGGCACCAACTTCTATGAGCGCCGGGAGATCAAGGACATGCTCGCCTATCTCAAGGTGACGGACAACGGCCGCGATGATCTGGCGGTGCGCCGGATTCTGAACGTGCCGCGCCGCGGCATCGGCGCTGCAACGGTGGAGAAGGTGTCGCACTATGCCGCTGTCAGCGGAGATATCGGCTTTTTCGAGGCTCTGGAGAAGCTCTGCGACGGACCGGCCTCCGGTATTCTGTCCACCTCTGTCATAGGCAAAATCCGGCCCTTCGTGGAGATGATCCGCGGGTTCAGGGATGCGCTCTCTGACGGACTGTCGCTGGAAGACCTTCTGAAGCGGATCATCCGGGAGACCGGTTATGAGGAATATCTGCGGGATACCGAGGAAGAGGACGCAGATGACCGGCTGGCCAATATTGACGAGCTGATCAGTAAGATCGTTACCTATGAGGAAGAGGCTGCGGAGCTGGGGACAGACGACATCAGCCCGGTGTCCGGGGAGGGTGCTACAGCGCTGTCCGGCTTCCTGGCGGATGTGGCGCTGGTCGCGGATATCGATGATATGGACGAAAACCAGGACCGCGTGCTGCTGATGACGCTGCACAGTGCCAAGGGCCTGGAGTTTCCCCAGGTGTATATTGCCGGTCTCGAGGACGGTCTCTTTCCCGGCTATCTCTCCATCAATTCCGACGACCATGACGCGATGGAGGAGGAACGCCGGCTGATGTATGTGGGCATCACGCGGGCCATGGATGACCTGACGCTGACCTGTGCGCGTTCCCGCATGCTGCGCGGTGAGGTGCAGTACAACCCCGTCAGCCGTTTTGTGATGGAGATTCCCGAGGAACTGCTCGATGAGCGGCCCGGTGCGCCGCGCGGACGCTTCTCCTTCGGCTATGACGAGGACGATGAGGATGACTTCCGGACAGACATGCCGGCAAGACGTTTTCCGGAGCGGGGCTTTTCCAGCCGGCCGGCGCCGGCAGGAACGGGGACTGGTACGCAGAGTCCGGGCGCAAGAGCAGGCGGCCGGGACACGCGTCTGAAGGCCGTCTATGTGAAGCCGCATACACCCGACGAGAAGAAGCCTTTCATCGGCAGAGCGTCCGCCGGGCTGTCTTCCCTGCAGAAGGGTATGCCGGCAGCTGCTGAGCCGGATTACGGCGTGGGAGACCGGGTCCGCCATGTGAAGTTCGGCGAGGGCACGGTGACGGCTATGGAGAAGGGACCGAAGGATTACAAGGTGACCGTTCTGTTTGATGATGCGGGCCAGAAGATCATGTATGCTGCGTTCGCACGGCTCGAGAAGCAATAGTATTGCGGGAACGGGAAAAAGGCAATAAAATAATAACGTTGTTTATACAAGGCAGCGGGGGAGCTTTACGATGGCATCTTTCGGAAAAAAACAGAGTGATGAGATCGGGGCACTGAAGACAGGACTGCTCCTGTTTGGAGCGATCTGTGCGGTGCTGGGCATCTGTGTAGTGATATACCGTATGCTGCATCCCGTCCGGTTTGAGGGATATGATGACCGGACTTATGAGGAGGAGTAAGAGAGCGGTATGACACTGTATCTGATTGTTCCATGCTACAACGAAGAGGAGGTGCTGGAGAACTCCGCACGGACTCTTCTGGAGAAATATGACCGGCTGCATAAGGCGGGCAGAATTGACGAAAAGAGCCGGATTGTACTGATCAATGACGGATCGGGGGACGCCACGGCGCAGATCATGAGCCGGCTTCACGAGCAGGACGCGCGGATCAGCTGCATCCATTTTTCCGCCAATTTCGGCCATCAGAACGCAGTGCTGTCCGGGTATCATTTTGCAGCAGATAAATGTGATGCGGCGATCTCCATCGACGCGGATCTGCAGCAGGACATCGAGGCCATCGACCTGTTTCTGGATGAATTTGAAAAAGGCGCAGACGTGGTTTACGGCGTACGGAATTCCCGCAGCACGGACGGACCCTTCAAGAAAGCCACCAGCCAGATCTTCTATCAGCTGATGAAGTGGTTCGGCACACAGACGATTCCCAATCACGCGGATTACCGCCTTCTGTCCCGCAGAGCGCTGCAGGCTCTTGCTGAATACGGAGAAGGCAATATTTACCTGCGAGGCCTGATTCCGACGCTGGGCTTTCCGTCTGCCATTGTTCATTTTGACGTGAAGGAGCGCACAGCCGGCTCATCTAAATATACACTGGCCAAAATGCTGCGCCTGGCGGCGGACGGCATTACTTCCTTCAGCATTGCTCCGATTCACTTTGTCTTCATGATGGGCGTGCTGATCCTGCTGGTGAGTCTCATCGTCATGCTGGTCACCTTCATAGACTGGCTGCGCGGAGATGTCGTGAGCGGCTGGACCACCATTGTCCTTTCTGTCTGGGCATTGGGCGCACTGCAGTTGATTGCCATCGGGATCGTAGGAGAGTATATCGGCAAGAACTATATTGAGACGAAAAAGCGGCCCCGCTATCTGATCGAATCGGTGGAGCACACCCAGGAATAGGCCGGTCTGCCGCAGGATCGGCGGCTGTTTTGATATGTCATCCGGCAAACAATTCGTTTTAAAAAATATTTTACGAAAAAAGTTCAAGCGAAAAAATATAGTAAAAAAATTTCCTATGACCATCACTGTTAATTCAATAACAAAGTATGCTATACTAAAGTTGTATAGCATACTTTTTTTCGTTTTAGCAGCTGGTTTTAAGAAGAGATGAATTGTTTTACAGAATTTCATGCAGATGATTACGGACTGTTCATAAAGGAGAGTGAGCGGATCCTCGAGTGCTGCGAGCAGGGAGCACTGACGGGGGTCAGCGTGATGACGACCAGCTCCGTTCTGAATGAATGTATGGAGATGCTGATGCAGCGATGTCCGCAGCTGCTTCTGACAGTTCATCTGAATTTCTACGATGGGAAGGCGCTGTGCGCGCCGGAGGTTCCGCTGCTCACGGATGAGAACGGAATCTTTCACATTTCCTTCAGCCGCCTGGTTCTGGCTTCTTATCTGCCAGCCATGAGGAGGAAGCTTCAGCCGCAGCTGGAGAAGGAACTGCTCGCCCAGATGCTTGCGATGAAGCCCTGGGTGCGCGAATTCTACCGCACGGACCGGGATGAGAACAGACCCCGGAGCGAGCGCGAGAAAATGACCGGCGAGGGCGGCCTGCGCCTGGATGGACACGGTCATTATCACATGATCCCAATTGTCTGTGATGCGCTGATGAATGTGATTGAGCGCGAGAAACTGAATGTTACCTTTATCAGACAGCCCTATGAGGAGCTGTCCATGTATCGGCCGATCTTTAAGAGGATGGTGGGCTTCAAGCCTGTCAATCTGCTGAAGGTCGTCATCATCAACCACTTTGTTCGGCGAAACCGCGCAAAGCACCCGATCCTGAACACGCTGCCGCAGCAGGTCTTCTCCGGAATTCTGTTTTCTACTAATCTGCGGATTGAGAACGCCGGGGCAATCCTTCCGGAGCTGGAAAAGCGGGCTGCGGCCCGAGGCTGCATGGGTGAGCTTTTATTTCATCCGGGCGGTGTCTACGAACAGGAGGATCTTGAAAAGATCACAATCGGAAAGGATCGGTCATTCTTTTGCCATGAAAACAGGCGTCTGGAGTATGAAGCTCTGCACGCGTTAGACCACAGCACTGCGTCCGAGGGGAAGAACGCATCGAAGCAGCCAGGATAATAGAAGACAACAAGGAAGGAGGCTGAGATGATTTTTGTTACGGTACAGGACGACATTGACGTGCTGCATTTCACAAATCGTGTCAAGAATTATCTCCGCAGATGCGGAGTCAACACAGTCGGCGAGCTGATGGAAGCGAGCCCGCAGGAACTCAGAAACATTTATCGCGTCGGAGAGCGGTCCGTTGAAGCGATTGCCAGGCAGCAGAGAGAGCTGCACTCCATGACCGGCGAATTCGCGCTTGTGGAAAAGGAGACGGCAGAAAGAGATAACCACACAGCAGATAATGGGGTGATG
>JAFTFP010000029.1 GCA_017449485.1 Lachnospiraceae bacterium | reverse complement strand
GGCTCGCAGACAAGTTCTGCGCGCAGCTTGGTCAGATCCCCTTCCCGCAGATCAGGAAAGTGCTCGTAAAGAAACGCGCTGGAAACCATTTCCAGCACAGCGTCCCCCAGGAATTCCAGCCGCTC
This sequence comes from Lachnospiraceae bacterium, assembly GCA_017449485.1. Lineage (GTDB taxonomy): Bacteria > Bacillota > Clostridia > Lachnospirales > Lachnospiraceae > CAG-791. The sequence goes on along the minus strand of JAFTFP010000029.1, from coordinate 6,183 downwards.
ATAACAATCGCCTGCATGCTCATTGATATAAGACGAATGAGTCAGTGCGCACACAAACAGAGAGCGGTCCCGGAACCGATACCCGATCCGCTCCTCCAATTCTGCCGGGGCAGGCTGCATGTGTGCAGCTTTTTTCATCAGTTCTTCTCTCCGACTGCTTTCTGAATCAGAGCAAAGGCCTCTCCGACCGTTGTAACCTTCTCGGCTTCTTCCTGCGGAATGGTGATATCGAACTCATCTGAAATGCCGTTCATGATTTCGAACAGATCCAGAGAATCCGCGCCCAGATCATCTGCGAAGGTGCTCTCCATGGTTACTTCTTCGGGATCCAGATTCAGTACATCTGCAATAATCGCCTTTAACTTCTCAAACTCTGTGTTCATACTGTTTCTCCTTCTTCTTTTTCTGAATCAGCCGCTCAGCTTTTATTCTCCGCTGGCTGCTCAGCTTATTAGCTTTCTTTCGCACCTGCAGTCCGGTCTACCAGATGCATTCTGGTCCGGAATTTCTCCGTCACGTCCTGCGTGGAAAACTCAATGCACTGCTCAATCGAGTGCTGGATTTCGATGGCACCGGAATTGCCGTGTGCCTTGACAACCAGCCCGCGCAGGCCCAGCAGCGGAGCGCCGCCGTAAGTGGATGTGCTGAACTTCTTCAGCGTCTTCTTCAGAGACGGCTTGATGAGCAGGCCGCCGATCTTTCCGGCGGTCGAAGACATCAGTGCTTCCTTGATTTCCGCCAGCAGGACAGACGCAACACCCTCATACATCTTCAGGATCATGTTTCCGACAAACGCATCACAGACGATGACATCTGCTTCTCCGGCGGGAATGTCTCTGGCCTCAATACTGCCGATGAAGTTGATTCCCTCACATTCCTTCAGCAGTGGAAGTGTCTCCTTGACCAGCGCATTTCCCTTCTCTTCCTCCGTGCCGACATTGGCAATGGCCACGCGCGGATTCCTGATGCCGACAATGCTCTCCATATAGATCGAGCCCATCTGGGCATACTGAACCAGCCAGGATGGTCTGGCATCCATGTTCGCGCCGCAGTCAATCAGAAGCGCCGGTCCCTTCCGGGTCGGCATCAGCGGTGCGAGCGGCGGCCTCTCAATTCCCTTAAGCCTGCCGACCAGGACCTGCCCGCCTACAAGTGTGGCCCCAGTACTGCCGGCTGTGACAAAGGCATCACAGCTGCCCTCCCGGACCAGCTTCATACCGCGGACCATGGAAGAGTCCTTCTTGGTCTGAATTGCATGAACCGGCGGCTCGGCCATCTCAATCTGCTCGGAGGCGTGCAGAATCTGCAGCCTTTCCTTCGGATAGGTGTATGCGGCGAGCTCCTTCTCCACAACGTCCTGCAGTCCAACCAGCGTGATGCACAGATTCTGATTGGCAGTCAGTGCATCCACAGCGCCCTGAATGATGTGCCCCGGGGCGTTGTCACCGCCCATGGCTTCACCGGCTACGTGCACGATCCGATTCTCTTCGCTCATTCTGTCACTCCATTACGGCTTGGTCTGCCTGATAAAATTTCTGTTTCCGGGCATAGTACGCCCTTTAACAAAATTACTTTTACCTCAGTCGGGAGTCCCCTCCTGAGGTAAAGCCTCCGGCGGATCGCAGACGCGCACTAAGGAAGGTGCGTACGCACCGTGCGCGTCGCGACAAGAACGCTGCCGCGTTCTTGAACACTATACTACACGATTGCCTTCCTAATCAAGCTGAAGCCTCCGGCAGCACATAAAAACAGCCCCCGGAAACATCCGGGGGCCGTCCTTGCAGATTCTCTGATCAGTCTTCCGTGCTGATGATCTCTTTCTTGTTATAAGATCCGCAGCTCTTGCAGACTCTGTGAGGCATCATCAGGGCGCCGCACTTGCTGCACTTTACCAGAGCCGGAGCAGACATTTTCCAGTTTGCTCTTCTCATATCTCTGTGGCTCTTCGAAGATTTATTCTTAGGGCAGATAGACATTTTTCCCACCTCCTTACATCATAGTTCAGGTCAAACATGAAAATTATATCGGCCGGAATACCGCTTGTCAAGTAAAGAATCAATACATTCTTATGACATCAGGCCTTTTTTACAATCGCATAGGTCTCCTGCGCAATGGCAAGCTCTTCATTGGTCGGAACAACAGCCAGATCCACCTTGCTCTCAGGCGTGGAAATTCTGGTCATCTCGCCGCGTGTCTTATTGGCCTCTTCATCCAGAACAGCCCCCAGATAACCCAGATAGGAGCAGATCATTCCGCGGATTCTCGGATCATTTTCACCGACACCGGCTGTGAAGGCAATTACATCTACGCCGTTCATTGCTGCCACGTAGGAGCCGATATACTTCGCAGTGCGGTATGCAAAAGCTTCCAGTGCGATCTTCGCATACTTATTGCCTTCGTCTGCTGCTTTCCACAGATCACGGAAATCAGAGGAAAGGCCGTTGGAAAGACCCAGCACACCGGATTCCTTGTTCAGGATCTTCTCCGTATCTGCTGCGGAAATGCCTTCCTTCGCAGAGATAAACTGTACAATAGCGGGATCCAGATCGCCGCTGCGCGTACCCATGATCAGACCTTCCAGCGGAGTCAGACCCATTGATGTGTCGACGCACTTTCCATTGACAATGGCGGAGCAGGATGCACCGTTGCCCAGGTGGCAGACGATGATCTTGGACTCCTCGAGCTTGCGGCCCAGAAATGCCGCGGCAGTCTTCGAAACGAAGGCGTGGCTGGTTCCATGGAAGCCGTAGCGGCGGATCTTATAGTCTTCATAGAAGCGGATCGGCAGCGCGTACAGGAACGCCTTCGGCGGCATGGTCTGATGGAATGCTGTATCAAAAACTGCCACCATCGGGGTGCCCGGCATCAGCGTCTTGCAGGCATCCACACCAATCAGGTTCGCAGGATTGTGCAGCGGAGCCAGCTCAGCCATCTCGCGGATAGCCTCCTCTACCTCGTCATTAATCAGAACGGTTGAATTATAGCGCTCACCGCCGTGTACAATACGATGACCGACAGCGCCGATCTCGTCCAGAGAAGAAATGACGCCGGTCTCAGCATCTGTCAGTGCTTCCAGCACCAGGCTGACCGCTTTCTTATGATCCTCGATCGCCACATCCTTTTTAACCTTGGCCAGTCCCTTGGCGACTGCTTCGTACGTAATGGAGCCATCAATTCCGATTCGCTCGCACAGTCCCTTCGCCAGAAGCTCTTCCGTCTCCGGATTGATAACCTGGAACTTCAGTGATGAACTGCCGCAGTTGATAACAAGAATATTCATTTATACTACCCCCTGATGAGTATGATTGCCGGATGATCCGGTTTGTCTGCTTAAGGCACGCTTGCCGCGTAAAGCCTTAAATATTATACTCTTTATCAGCTGTAATAACAATGTTCAATTGAGAGTCGCAGGATGAAAGTACTGGGAATTATTGCTGAATGCAATCCGTTTCATGAAGGGCACGCACATCTGCTGAGGGAGGCACAGGCTGCCTCCGGGGCAGATTATACCGTCGTTGTGCTCTCGGGAGACTATGTTCAGCGCGGTGCGCCCGCCATTCAGGATAAATATGTGCGCACCCGCAAGGTTCTGGAAGGTGGTGCGGATCTGGTTCTGGAGCTGCCGCTCTACTATGCCTGCGGCGCGGCGGACTATTTTGCCCGCGGTGCGGTCTCTCTGCTTTCCGGTCTGAATATGATCACAGACCTCGCCTTCGGATCTGAGAGCGCGGACCTCGATCTGCTGAGGCACGCCGCGGCAGCGCTTCGGCACAGAGCCGGCGAAGAATTCCACGATGCGCTTCTTTCCCAGCTGCGTCAGGGAAAGAGCTATGCTGCAGCGCAGGCTGCGTTTCTCCCGGCGCTTCCCAGACACCCCAACGACCTGCTTGCCGCACACTATCTGGCCGCATTGGAAGAAGCTTCAGGCGCCGTTTCTGTGCGCGTTCATCCCGTCCGTCGGATTCAGGTTCCCTCCGCCTCGGACCGCCGGTCTGAGATGCTGGCCTCCCCGGAACGCCGGGAAGCGCCCTATCTTTCACCGGATGATTTTTCCGGCGCTCTGCTGATGCGTCTTCTTGAGCATCAGGATGATCTGCAGGCTTTCGCAGATGTCTCCGATTCCCTCGCCGACAGGATCCGGACACAGCTTCCGGCCTACACGGATTATTCCGGGTTTACCGCGCTTCTTAAGACCAGAGATCTGACCTATACACGGGTTGCCAGAAGTCTCCTTCACATCCTGCTGGACATCCGCAAGGAAGATCTGGCTCTGTTGAAAAGCCGCGGCACCACCCCTTATGCGCGGGTTCTTGGAATCCGCAGCAGTGCTTCATCCCTGCTGGCACAGATCACGCAGCAGGCCGCGTTTCCCGTGATCACGCGGGTCAGTGAAGCCGAGCAGCTGCTCAGCGGCGGCGTTCTGTCCCTGTTTCAGAAGGAGCTCCGTGCCGCCTGGCTCTACGACCTGACAGCCTCGGGCGCCCGCGGATTCTCTTCTTCAGAAAAAAACGGCGCCGTACCGGAGTACGGACGCCGTCTGATCAAAATCTGAATCAATCCGGATCTTTCTTTTATTCTTCTGTCTCTGTGTCCGCGGGCTTTTCTTCCGCCTCTGCGGGCTTCTCCTCTGTCTCAGCAGGCTTACACTCAGCTTCTGCTTCCGGAGCCTGTGCGGCACCGGCCTGCTCTGCCTGCTCCGCTGCCTTCTTCGCAGCTGCTTCCTTCGCCGCATTCAGTGCAGCAGCGACCTGCTGAGCCGGGATCACAATTCTGTGACCATTCGGGTTCAGAATCGCACCGGCGAGATTCCCCATCAGAAGGGGCAGCTGCGGGAAGGCAATACTGCGAAGCTTCCAGCCTCCTCCGGCCGGCAGTTGTTCCTTGGCCAACTCCACTTCATCTGTGAAAATCGCAAGAAACTGCTTTCCATCCTTATCCTTCCGGATCAGAACGCCGCGCTTGCCTTCCTCCGTCTCCTGGAAGGGAAGCAGGTAAATACCGCGCTGCAGAAGCGCCAGCATTCTGGCTTCCTTCTGCTTAAGGACTTCATCCCGCTTCTCGTAATTGACCTGCCATCTCGCCTCCTGCAGGAAATCACACAGTGCGTAGGAAAGCTCCGGATTCATCGGCGGCTTCTGCGGCTGCTTCTCCGAGGAAGCTGAGAAATTGACGTTGACGCGGATCTCCTGTCTGCGGAAGCGGCAGCGATACTTGCCGTTATCCAGCATGCACATATTCATGCCCAGGAAATTCAGGTAGGCAAAAGCTGACGCGTCACTGTTCTCACTGGCCTCTCCAGGCAGCATCCGCACTTCCAGATCCCGCATGATTTTCCTGAACCGGTTGGCGGCATCAATGGCATAATCCTTGTCCAGATAAATGCATACACAGCCGTTATACAGGAACGGATAGCCGGTCCTGCGGTCAAACAGCATATAGATCTGCTCAGCGTCCCGCACACGCGAAAGAATTTCATTGTAGAGGACCCGGTGGTTCTGACTGAAGTTCTTGAGCTCGGATGCCTTGTTGTAAAGCTCCATGGCAAGCATCACGAACAGAACCTCCTGCGTAGAAAGCTGCTCCACCGTGTTTCTGCCCAGCTCCGGCTCATACAGAAGCTCGATCAGTTCCTTCTTTCTTGCTTCTTCGATCGTGTCCTCCGGCAGATCCGCCGCGTCATCCCCGTTCAGCTTGTTCAGGAACATCGGCAGTATGGTCGGAATGGGCAGATCCTTATGCGCCTCTCTGATCGCATCCAATTCCTGCTGACGCTGATCCACTTCAGGTGCCTGCTGAACCTCTTCCTGTGTTTCCTTATCTTTTTCCTTCTTCTTGAAAAAAAGCATATGCTTCACCTCTTCAATCCGGATCTTTCTTCACTTGCCCATCTATGGGGCCGGATCCGCAATCAGCTATTATCTTATCATGTTCTGCAAAGTTTGAAAATCCTTCCTGAACAAGCATTGCCTCGCTCTGCCCGGCACATGAGAATCCCCGGGCGGCCAGTTCCTCCCGGAAGTTCTCCGGCAGCGGTGCGCTAACCAGAACCGGTTCTCCCGTAAAGGGCTTCTGGAACAGAACCTGCGCGGCATGCAGATAGAAATGCTTTCCCTCTTTTTCCGTCCCATACAGCGGATCATACAACAGCGGATGTCCGTCAGAAGAAAGATGCACGCGGATCTG
>JAFTFP010000300.1 GCA_017449485.1 Lachnospiraceae bacterium | reverse complement strand
TGAAATCCAGCTCATAGCCTCCCGTCTGGACATCCGCGCGGCTGATGGTCACGGAAGACTTGTCGCCCCGCTTCGTGCAGGCCCAGTCGCCGAGAAAATACAGATCCGGGTCAAGATAGACGGAGGGCGTGCGCAGTCCGATTCCACCGCCGGTATCCATGGCGGGAAGATAGCCCAGGCCGCGCTGCTTCAGTTCCACCGTGCCGTTTTCACGGTTATATGAGACAGTATCCAGAATACCGCCGTCCGGTGTCTGCAGCAGGTATTCTGAAGCGGCTTTTCCGGCGCCGGCTGACTTCTGCCACATCCCCATATACATCAGCTCGCGGTTCTCATCGTAAATGGCAAAAGATTCATCATCCCGGATTTCCAGAAAAGCTTCTTCCACAGAGTCGGAACAGACCCAGACACCGACCGGCGCATCTGCCGCATCAGCGGACGGCTTGCCGGATCCTTCCGTCGGCGCTGCCTGCTGTGCCGCATCCGCCGTTTCTGCTGCAATCTTCTCTGCCTCCTGCAGTGTCTCATAGAAGTTGAAGACGTCCTGATAGTAGAAGGTGGTCTCTTCTGTAAAGACCTGCTGCATCGGCGCGCTGATCCACCGGTCCGCCACTTCCTGATAGGCCGCCTCGTCGGTCTTCTGATCGTTCACATAGTAATCGCCGCTTTCCATGTCCTGATACCAGGACTCGTAGAGAGAGGCTTCGCCATTCTGAAAACTGCAGACTTCTCCGCTTGCCGCCGGCGCAAAATACATGGGAATGAAATATCCGCTGCGAGGCTGATAGAGCATCTGACCGTACATGGAGAAGATGCCCGCCTGCCGCAGAGCATGCTGCTCCGGATCATAACAGATCAGGTGAACCGGATGCCACGGCGCATCTCCGTTGGCGACGGCCAGCTCCGGAATATCATCCGCATCCAGATAGAGAAGGGTGTAGACGATCTCTTCCGGCTTGTCAGCATCTCCGGGATCCGCGCCGACAGACAGCCCGCCGGTCAGCGGATCATCCACACCGTAGCCGCTTAAGTATGCTGAATAGGAGAGAAGTACCTTGTCCAGAGGGGAGAGCGCAGACTCTCTATAAATAACCCGCTCATCTGATGTCTCCCTGGCCAGCAGGTCTATATTGGGAATGCGTACGTTCTCGTCCGGCGCATAGCGGTCGGTGAACACGCCCGGATAGGTTTCCGCACTGACGCGGACCGCATGGGACCCTGCGGCATAAGTGCCCAGCGCATAGTCCTCATAATAGAAGACGACGCCGCCGTCCGGATCCAGCGCCCAGCAGCAGTTTTCCGCATCGCCCTGCAGATCCTGCCGGACCCGGCTTAAGAATTTTTCCCGGTCCTGGTTTTCCACTGTTTCACCCGTCTCCGGATCCTTATAATCTTGGAAATAATCTCTCGGCGGGGCATCTTCAGTGTTGAAAAGCTCTGTCAGGACGAGCGAAGGCATGACGGAAGCATCCTTCACGACATCATAGAACCGGATATCTTCTCCGGTGACCGGATCGATGTGGTAGGCATCATAGGAAGTGACGCCGTGCGCGCCGCCCAGGTAGACATAGTCACTGACTGCGAAAGAGAAGCCCTTCGCATCGGACCGGACCGGGAAGAAATAGCGATTGTTTTCATAGCCGTATTTCATACCGCGCGAGAAGAACTCGGCGACCTCCGGCTCAGACCGGACAATAAAATCATCCAGTGAGGACAGCTGCTCTTCATTGAACAGCTGAATCCGCTCAGCCAGTCTGGGATAACAGGCAGCATCTTCCTTGTCCAGCTCGATCGTGAAATAGTTTCCTGCGATCATGATCTGGCCGGAGTCCGACTTCAGTTCAACCAGATGACTCTCATACGTGTAGCGGATCACCCCGTCGTCTGCGGGCACTTCAGCTTCTCTGACTTTCCGGGCAAAATCCGACAGTCCTCTGGTTTCTCCCGGGTCGGAGGTTTCTGTCGTTTCTCCTTCTATCTGAAGTGTTTCGACTGCCTCGGCGGACGGAACCTCTTCCGTCTTTTCAACGCCGGTTTCTTTGCTTCCGCAGGCGGACAGCAGAAGGGAAAGGGTGAGCAGAAGACTGAGTGTGACGTGAGTAAGAATGTTTCCTGATTTACGCATGGCGCATTCCTCCCGTGCGGACTTCGCCGATAAAGACGAAGACTGGGCGATGCGACCCCGCAGAGCAGGATCGCATCACTACGATCTGATATTACCTGTAACTTATATTATATCAGATTTTGCCCCATCTATAGGATGTGAGAAATCATCAGATTTCTCACATCCATACGCGGCCGCGCCAGGATTTCTTACAGATCTGCACAGTGCTGCACCAGCCAGATAAATTCGTAGCGGAAGTCATCCTTCAGAAGACTTTCATCCTGCTTCATGCGATCGATGACATCCTGAACATTTGTAGTGCCGGCGTAATCCGACTCGCGCAGGAGCATGGAGATCTGCGCCACACCGGCAGCCCAGTTCATGTTCGGGCTCATCTTCCTGCGGATGCAGTCAGTGGAGACGGGATACTCCAGTCTTGTGCTGCGGTCTTCGTCGGGATCCTTGTAGCGGATGTTGACGACACAGAGCTCTCCTGCGTAGTCATCCGAAGCTGCGGACAGGGCCGCGGCTGCATCTTCTCCAGCCTTCCTGGTGTCATTGCTGCCGGTGGTTTTCTTTCCATACCGGGAAGGAACTTCGGGCAGTTCAGCTTCGGATCCCGCGGGGATAATTTCATAAAGTGCTGTGACCTGGTGGCCTGCGCCGATCTCGCCGCCTTCCTTCTCATCATTGTCAAAATCTTCCGCAGCCATGACGCGGTTTTCATATCCGATCAGGCGATAGCCACTGACTCTTTCCGGATTGAATTCCACCTGAAGCTTGACATCTTTTGCCACGGAAAACAGAGTTCCGCCGGCCTCATTCACGAGGACTCTGCGCGCCTCGTCGATGGAATCGATGTAGGCATAGTTGCCGCGTCCGTAGTTGGACAGGTCCTCAAGCATGTCATCCTTATAATTGCCCATGCCGTAGCCGAGTACGGAGAGGCTGATGCCTTCCTTGGCGTGATCTTTAATCATACGCACCAGATCGCCCCGATCGGTCACGCCGACATTGAAATCGCCGTCCGTCGCGATGATAATGCGGTTGTTGCCGCCGCGGATAAAGTGCTTCTGGGCCAGTTCATAGGCTGTCTGCAGCGCCTTTTCGCCGTTGGTGGAGCCGCTGGCCTGCAGCATTTCCAGCGAAGAGAGGATCTCCTGCTTCTCGGAGGCGCGGACACCGTCCAGAACGACGCGCTCGCCGGAAGAGTAGGTGATCAGCGTGACGGTGTCATAAGGTCTGAGATTTTCGGTCAGTGTCATGAAGGAGCGCTGTACCAGCGGAAGCTTGTTGGGGCTGTCCATGGAGCCGGAGACATCGATCAGAAAGACCAGGTTGGAATCCGGAAGCTCCTGCGTATCGAGCTCCGGCGCCTGCAGTCCGATCATCATCAGCTGTGTCTCATCATTCCAGGGGCAGGGCGCAATTTCCGCCGTGACGGAGAAAGGTTCATCGCCCTCAGGCTGCGGATAGTCATAATGGAAATAATTGACCATCTCTTCGACGCGGATGGAATCGGGAATCACATGTCCGCCGCCGTTTAAGATCTGACGGCGGAAGTTTGCATAGGAAGCGGTATCCACATCGGCGGCGAAGGTGGAGAAGGGCGAGGCACTGACCAGGTTGAAGCCGTTCTCCGCGATGTAATTGTAGGACTCGGTGTTGAACTCAGTAAAGCCGGGGCCACCGGTGAATGGAATGCCTTCGTCGTAATCCCCATAGGCCATTCCTTCGCTGGCTTTCGCTGCCTGGATTGTTCCCGCTGCGGCGTCGCCGGGGAAGGGCTGCGCTGCAGCATTGTAAGCCATGGAAGTCTCTGCTGTATCGTAAGCGATGGATTCCTCTGTCGTGCAGGATTCCACAGTGACTTCTGCTTCTGCCGGCTCTGCCATCTCTGCCGGCGCCTCGCTGGTCTGATTGGTCTGGCTTGTCGGGTTGATCTGGCTTGCCGGGTTGGTCTGATTGGTCTGGTTTGTCTGTCCGATCGGTCTTACCTGCGTTACCTCGGCCCCAGGCGTCGATGCCGCCTGATTTTCAGTATTTCCTGCCGCGCAACCCGCCAGAGAGGCGCTGATTGCGATGGTAAGCATACCTGCCGTGATTGAATGCCATTTTTTAACTCTCATAATTAACCTCCTCTTGTTCATTACTTGCTGATAATCTGCGTGGTGTCTGCTCGCTGTCTAATCGTTGCTTGCTCGCCCATGTGCTCATTTTTGCTTTTTGATCAATAACTGTACGCATATGTGCCTGGCGGGCGATTTGAGATCAGCCCTAAAAAGCAGGCATTTTCAAAAATGTAGATTTTCTGAACTCAATTTCTTTTCTTTATTGTTCAGGTACAGGTAGTTTGACATTTTTTTATCAAGCACGCTTAAATTGGCTGTGTTCACATAAAATAACTGATCTCAAATTCGGATTTCCTTGAGTATGAGTACAATGTTTTTTTTCCGCGCCTGCCCACTGAGAAAAATCAATTAAATATCCTGAACCCAAACCCATAAAAATAAAAAAAGAGTACAAGAGCATCTTACTTACATCACGGGTTATTGCCGCTCTTACCCAATAAGACGAAGGAAAAATGAAAAATATGACACAGGAAATACTTGTTTTTTAGAGAGATATTGAGAAATAGAAAAGAGGAGATGAAAAAGAAAAATAAAAACGAGGGCCCCGAAGTGTCCTCGTTTAAGTATCTGGTAAACAGATGGAGACTGGATGGTGGAGGAGCGGATTTTCTGCCGACTCAATATGCGACACGTTCACTGTCACATCAGATTACTTTCTCTTTTCTGAGCAGTTCAATTTCCTGATCATTCATTCCTAACAGGTTTCGAAGGATTTCATTGTTATGTTCACCCATTGCAGGTGCATGCGCATATTCGGTGTCCGGATGAGCTGACAGACGGATTGGACTTCTGGCAAATGGGACTTTCCCGATCCCGGGCACTTCCACATCTACAAAAAAGCCGCGGGATTTCAGCTGATTACTGTTCCAAAGATCCTCCACATCTCGAACTTTTGCGGCAGGAACTCCTGCGTCAAGCCATGTCTTTTCCACTTCTTCTGCGGTGTGCTCCAAGGCCCAGACTCTGACATAATTCTCCACTTCGTCCTTGTTCTGATTTCTCAGTTCGACAGTGGCGAATTTCGGATCCCTCATTTCTGCAACGCCCAATGCCGAAGCCAGTTTTTCATAAAGCACATCCGAGCCGGCGTACATGATGACATATCCGCCATCTGAAGTGCGATAGCAGTCCGAAGGGCAGGAGAGCAGATCCGTATTTCCGTGCAAACCCACTTTTCGCCCCGTCATGGCATAATCCGGGATTATAGTCTGCATCATTGGTGCAAGGCACTCTACCATTGATGTATCGATGAACTGGCCCATTCCTGTCTTCTCTCGATCATACAAGGCAGTCATGATGCTCAGAGCGGTCACAATTCCGGCAGTGTGATCTGCAACCTGTGTTCCGATAATCATCGGCCCGCTCTCCAATGTTCCCGTTACACTCATCAGTCCCGATAAAGCCAGTCCGGCGACATCTGTGACAGCGCGCCCGTGTTCCGGTCCTGTTTGACCAAAACCTGAGATAGACGCCATAATGATTCTGGGATTTATGGCTTTAACATCTTCATAGCCAAAACCCATTTTCTCCATCGTGCCCGGTCGGAAATTTTCTACAATAACATCAGATTTTTTAATCAGTTCCCGCAGAATTTCCTTTGCCTTCTCGCTTCGGAACTGAAGCGTAAGTCCTTTCTTATTGCGGCTGAATGTCGGAACATACAGACTGACACCATTTACATATGGACCGAAATGTCGTCCATCATCTCCTCCGTTAACTTTCTCTATTTTAATTACCTCAGCGCCCAGATCTGCCAAAAGCGTACAGCAATATGGCGCAGCAATATATCTTCCAAGATCCAGAACTCTGATTCCTTCCAATACATGTGCCATATCATCCCCCATAATCCGATAAGAAATATGCTTTACAAAAGCTGTTCGCTATTCCTCAAATTGCTTATATCCTTCTTCATCCTTGGGCCGTTTTCCGATCAACTGTTTATCGACGGCGAATACACAGGTCTCGCCATGCTGGTTTTTTAAATATAGATTCCAGGTAATTACCCCGAATTCATCGTTCTTATCTTTTTTATCAATCAATTCTGTTTCAAGATGCAATGTGTCGTTCACATAGCATGGATGAAGAAAGCGAATTTTATCATACCCGTAATGCATGGTATGCCCTTTATTTGGAGTCACCTCGAGGCACATCAATCCATCCATGACTCCCAGCTCCAGGCATCCCTGCAGAATACAGTCATCAACCAGGGGATGCTTCTTACAATATTCTCTGTCTGTATGCAGTCGGT
>JAFTFP010000299.1 GCA_017449485.1 Lachnospiraceae bacterium | reverse complement strand
GCGCTGATATAGACCTTGAAAATAGCCTCCTGCGGAAGCTCCTGCGTCGTCCGCGGGTTCAGTCCGTGAATTCCTTCGATGATCAGCACGTCCTGCGGCCCCAGCTGCATGGTGTTGCCCTTATAGACGCGGCGGCCCGAGCGGAAGTCAAAAGTCGGCATTTCGATCTCTTCACCTTCCAGCAGGTCGCACATATCGTCCTCAAACAGCTCCAGATCCAGTGCCTCCAGGCATTCAAAGTTATAGTTGCCGTCGGCATCCAGCGGTGTCTTCTCCCGGTTGACGAAATAGTTGTCCATGCTGATGATATGCGGCTTCATGCCGAAGGACCGAAGCTGAATCGCGAGCCTGTGGGCAAAAGTTGTCTTGCCGGAGGAGCTCGGCCCCGCTACCATGACAATCTTGACGCTGCTGCGCTCATGAATCATTTCAGCGATATCGCCGATTCTGCGCTCCTGCAGTGCCTCCTGCACCAGAATCATGTCGCTGATATTGCCGGCGCAGATCTGTTCGTTCAGATCGCCGACTGTACTGATATCAACCAGGTCGCCCCAGCGGGTTCCCATGATCAGCTGATCAAACAGACTCTTCTGCTCATGCCACTCTTCCAGCTCATTCGGATTGTCCTGCGTGGGAAGAACCAGCAGCAGGCCGCCCTCATAGGCCTGCACGCGGAACAGCTCCACATAACCGGTAGAAGGGAGCATGTAGCCATAGAAATAATCATAATAGCCGTCCATGTTATAGACGTTGATGGTCGAGCTGCGGCGGTACTGGAAGAGCTTCTCCTTATCTTTCATCCCCTGCCTTCTGAACAGCTCAATGGCATCATCAATCGGATAGGTCTTCTTGATAATCGGGATATTGCGGTCTCTGAGCCGCTTCATCTCCTCTGTCAGCTGATCAGCCAGCTGATCATCAACGTTCACATCTCCGATCACTGTGCAGTAGCTGGCATTGCCGAGGGAAAATTCGAATTTCAGCCGGACATCTCTGCTCCGCTCTCCCATGATATTGGAAAGGGCCTTGACCAGCATCATGGAGGCTGTTCTCGAGTAAGCTTTGAAGCCCGAACTCTCTCCTGTGGTGATAAAGGTCAGAACGCCGTCGCCGGTTACCTTCCGGTTCAGCTCGCGCATCTTCCGGTTGAAATACACCAGGGCGATCCGGTTCTTATACTTATGCTGGAAATCCTTCGCAATGGTTTCGTAGCTGACGCCCTTTTCATACTGTGTCTTGGTTCCGCCGATCATGATAGTAGGCATATGTGTTCCCCCTTTCTATATTCCCCGATCACATGTGTCCATCCTGCGCTGCCTTAGACGGTTATAAACGGTTCACTTTCCTTCGCTTCAATCACTGTCAGATCCGGGAATTCTCTCCTCAGAAAATCCCTCATGTACGGAACAAAGATCTTCTCAATTCCGTAATGTCCCGCATCGATCACGGCGATTCCCTTTTCGACTGCGTCAATGCCCTTGTGATGACTGATATCCCCCGTAATCATCACATCGGCGCCTTCCTTCAGGGAAATGTCAATTTCATCACCGCCGGATCCGGGAAGAATGGCGGCACAAACCACCGGCTGATCCGGATCCCCGAATACCCTCACGTTTGGAATGCGGAAGGTATCTCGCACGTAAACTGCACATTCCCTGAGCGTCATATGCTCCGGCAGATCTCCGATCCGTCCGAGGCCCTCCCTCGAGAGGTCATCCTCGAATGTCACCTCGAGCACTCTGCGGTTGCGAAGCCGCAGATCATCCGCAGCAGCATCTGCCATATGAAGCACATCAAAATTAGTATGCAGGGAGAAGCATGCGATGTCGCCCCGCGCCAGCTCCAGAATTCTTTTCCCCACATAATCCTGGTCTGTCACCCGCTTGGTCCCCGTAAACAGAAGCGGGTGATGCGTCACCAG
>JAFTFP010000298.1 GCA_017449485.1 Lachnospiraceae bacterium | reverse complement strand
GCCGGCGAGGGCGCTGTGCCCGCTGCCGTTCGAGTCGATGACTTCGGCGCTGACGACTTTGCCGTCCTCGATCTCATAAACCTTGAACTCCTCCGTATGCCCGAAATGCTGAAAAATATTGCCATTTTCATAGGTGACTGCAATTCTCATGCTCTCTCTTGATCCTCTCAATGCTTATTGCTGTTGCCGAGATCTATTATATTGCATTTATGTAAGCCTGTGGATATATCATTCCGCTTAGGCAGCTCACACCAGAAGAAGCCCGCGGCTGCGGGCTTCTTCCGGATCAACTGTTTGTACATTTATGCAGACATTCACCACACGCAGACATCTCCGACGATACCGGACGGCGTCACGGCAATGATTTCCGGTCCGAGGAAGGACATGCCGCCGGTCATTTTGTGCACCGCGCGCTCCAGGGTGGTCCGTACTTCGATGCGAAGCTCATTTCTGCCGGGCTTGATGCCTTCCCCGAGATCGAACCGGTAAGGCGGGCAGATCCTACTGCCGGCATATACTCCGTTGACCCAGACCTCAGCTGCCTCAAAAGCATCCTCAAGAAGCAGATACCGCTCCCCTTCTTTCGCCTCGAAAACCGTCTCATAGCGGATCACACCTGAGAAGTCAGGCTTCTCCTCCAGAACACTGTGCAGCTTATCCATCTTCACAGCATCCCGGAAATCCGGATAATGTTCATTCTCCGTAAAGGAAACGGTCCACTCGGTATCCAGCCTGTGGGGCGCTCCTGTTGCCTTCCCTGCCGCTTTCTCTGCTGCCTTCCCTTCTCCTTTCCCCTCAGAAGGCACAGCTTCCGCGTCGGCAAAAGGCACAGATTCCGCGTCGGCGGCAAGCGCTTCTGCGCTGTCCGGAATCACCAGCACTGCCATCTCGTACGGCTCCAGCTTCAGTGTGACCGCCTGCATGCTTTCATCTTCCCTGCAGGAAGTCCGGTACAGCCGGTTCTGCATCGCGTCGTAGGCATACACCTGCCCGCTGACCGGCAGCTTTATTTCACCCTCATAAGTTCTGCAGATGCTCTCGTTCGAGACGAGGTAGTACTGCTCCGCACCCTTCCGATAATGATAGACCTGCAGCTCCGGGAAGTTTTCTGCCACGGCATCCGCAAGCCCCATCGCGCGAAGCTGTGCGGCGATGTCGTGCAGCGGAACGATTTCGGCACCTGCGCGCACGGCCTCCGCGCTCCCGAACTCCGCCATCAGCACCGGGAACCCCTTCTCCCGCGCACTGCCGATGAACTTCAGCACCGCCTCCGGCACATAATCTGCTCCCGGAAGAATCAGGACACGGAAGAGATGACCGTTGATCCTGAGCCCGTCTTCCGTCAGCGCTGCGTCAAAAGCAGCCGGATCCGAGAAAACATCCGCCGGGATGAAATCACAGTCGATCTGCGCGCCGTCCAGCTCGCGGGAGATTTTGACCATATCCATGAAACGCCCGCCGGACCACTCCGCCTCTGCGTGATACAGCACAGCCACATCCACAAGATGAGTCCCGCCGCTGATCAGATGCGCGACGCGGTTCGCGTAGGCCATCAGCTCGCCGAACGGCTTGTACAGCGGATTCTTCCCGTGCGCATAGAAATGCGGCGGGCAGTCCGGATCCGGGAACTCCTTCGGTGAGAAGGCGTGCGGCACAAAGTGATTGATGCCCCTGACCAGGAAATGATCGAGCTCGTATTTCATGAGCCGGGTCCCCTCCTGCCATCCGTAAGCGCCGAAGATCTCGCACATGCTGTCCCCGTGCTTCTTCGGGTCAATATCTGCCAGCGACGCGCCCAGTTTTCCCAGCGCGTGGTGATAAAACTCGCCGTCCGCCGCAAAGCCCAGCAGCGATGTGTGGCTGATGTCGGCGCCGCCCTCTGTGACCTGTCCGCCGATGTCATCGATGCCGGCAAAATCCTGCCCCCAGAGTGCGCGGAAATAATGTCCCTGTGAAGACCCCAGCTTCGTGCTGTTATCCACGTCCTCCACGATGTGTCCGATATATTTCACGCCGTGTTCCCGGCACCACTCGCCGATCTGCCCGCCGAAATTTTCCTGGCACAGGCGGCTGACGATATCCATGAAGCCGACCCGGACATCCGCGGTGAAGTCATCGCTTCCCACACTAGTCCAGAGCGCCGGAATCAGTCTGCGGTAATGCTTTCCGAACCTGGCTTCCATCTGTGCCGGCATTTCCTCGCTCCAGGGCAGCGGCATTCTCGGGTTTCCGATGGCTGCGTCACCCCCGGAATACCCCTCCACATTACCGATTTCGGGCTCATCGGAGAAAAAGCCCAGAATCGTCTTGCCGAACTCATCTGCATAGCGGGCAAAATGTGGCTCATAACACGCGTCGATCTGCATCCGGCAGGACTTGCGGCTCAGGAAATTGACATAGCCGCCCCTTCCGCCGCCGTTATGCGTCTGATAAATAACATATATTCGCCAGTTCCCCGCGGGGACATCCCATTTCAGCACACCATCCTGGACTTCGTCCGTCAGATCCAACAGATCATCGCTCAGATGATAGATATCATTTTCCTTCCCGTCCAGGCGGGAGGCGATGACCGCAAACAACGCATCATTGTCAAAAACCCGCTTCTCCCCGCCGCCGAAAATGCTGGTGGGCGCGAAGGGATCCTTGTAATATCTGGCCGCAGCCGCGATATCCACCGTGACTTCCTTCATCGGTCCGAAGGCATCGATGACCCGGTAATTCAGAAACTGTTTGCACAGCTCGGCCGGCGCATCCTTCATCCTGCCGGCCGCCTGGCCGCTCGGGAAATGCGCGTCATCCAGAATCCAGATCTTCATTCCGAGCTTTCCGGCCTCATCCAGAATAATGTCCACATCGCGGAACCACCCCTCGCCGGCATAATCCGGATGCGGCCTGGCCTCCAGACAGACCTCCGTGATATTTGCGCCGCGGATCGCCCGCATATACTTCCGCAGAACAGATTCCTCCTCGCCGTGCTGCCAGAAAAAAGGAAGGATATAATTACCGTTTTCACCCCGAAGACATTCCAGTACGCTGCTCATTCATAACCCCTTTCCATCATTTGTTCTTTTGTTTCAATCTATGAACTCGCGTTTTTTCATCACGCGGATCTCATCTTACCGTCCCGCAGAACTCATCCTTCGTCCCGCGTGATTTCATATTGTGCCGCCTCGCCGTCCCATCTAAGCTGCAGCATCTGCCCGCTCCCGCCGATCGGAAGAATGCACATGAACGGCCGGAATCCGGCCAGCTGCGGCTGAACGCGGTATTCCTGCCCGCCGGGCGCAGTCAGCTCCAATCCGATAAAATAGCGGGACAGCAGGTAGATCGGGCTCGCCGCCCAGGCGTGACACATGCTCTTCCCAAACGGATCCCCATACATCTCGTACTGCTGATCCGCGGGCTTGTCCGGGTCGAACTCCTCCCAGAAGGTCACTGCGCCCTGCTCCAGCATTCCGCCCCAGTAGCTGCGAATGACAGGCAGAACCTGATCGAGATACCCGAGCCTGCAGAGCGCATCCAGCTCAAAGAAACGGAAATACGGCGTCGTGATCGCAGGAATATCATCATTCAGCAGCACATGCTCCGCGATGCTGCGCTTTTTCTTTTCCGGAACCAGATCAAACAGAATCGCCAGGATATTCGCGTGCCTCGTCACATTTTGCCTGCCGGACACAAAGGAATCCACATATGCCTGCTGCCCTTCGTCCCAATACTTTTCATCGATTCTGCGCAGCAGCTCCTCCCGGATCGCGGGGTCCCTCCGCCTGCATTCACTGCCGCAGGCGACCTGCTGCAGCCGCGCTTCCGCGGAAAGACTTGCTGCCAGCAGCATCTGCTCCGCGCACAGAGGCCCTTCTCTGTCAAAATCCGCCCAGTCGATGTAGGTCCAGTCCTTCGCGCGCCCCACAAGGAATCCGTGCCCCTCCCGCTGGGACAGGAGCAGATCCGTCATCGACTTCACCTTCGGAAAGATCTGCCGCACAAACGCGGCGTCGCCGTAAGTGTTGTAGTACTCCTCCACGCTGAGGATCCACATCATGGAGTAATCAATAATTGTGTTCACGTGGGTCGTGACCGGATCATTGCCTCGCAGTGCAAGGAGTGTGCGTCTCTCGATATCCGCATCCGCAGTCAGGTACCGGTTTACGAACAGGCTCTGATATGCGTCGCCGCCCCAAATCCACCTGTCCCGCTTCACGCCGTCCAGGAAGAATACATCGCTGCACAGCCGGAACGTGTGCGCCGCGACATCCCAGATCTGCTGCAGCTGCCCGTCCTCCGAGGCAAAATCTGCCCGTACCGGGATGTCCACATACTGATGGATCGCGCGCACCGACACTTCATCTGCTGTCACGCCCGGAAGATACACATACCGCACCGCCGCCCGCGGCGTCCTCGCGGAATAATACCCGATATCAGCTTCCGCGAGCTTCAGCGTGAACTGGTTGTAGCACATCTTCGTGTCCAGTGCCTCCGCGCGCGACTCGCCCGGAAAGACCTGCACTTCCCGCTGCGTCTGGGAAGTTACCTCGATCTGCGCCGTGAGCTCCGTCTCAAAAGCAAACAGAACGCCGCCGCGGACTTCCTCAACAGACAGGGGCGCATACACCCGCTCCGCGTAAGGGAAGACCGCCGGATCCTGCGCCGGATCAGTAAAATAACGGCTCGTCCCGCACGGCACGGAATCTTTGTCATAATCACCGGCCATCCAGGAACCGTCGGAATAAATAACCTCTCCCTCGACGTATGCCGCCGGAAACCGCGTAAGACTCCCCAGATGAATGATGACCGTAAAACGGCCCGGCCCGCAGGTGATCCGATTCCCGAAGCCGCCTTTCTTCTCAGTAAGAGCGACATCCCGCTCACTTTCTGTGTCCAGCCTGTGCACCAGAACATAGCCGGATGTATCCTCAGAAGTGTAAACGGCAAAATCCGTCTCCGCCTCCAGTTCATAAGTCCTTGCAAACACGACGCGGTTCCGCCAGCCTTCACTCTTCCAGAAAGCCGGCCACCCAAGCCCGCGCTCAACACGGCTGAAGTTCTGCTTCATCCCGTGGTACAATTCCATGTCGCCCGGATACCAGATCCAGTACATCCCGGCGTTTTCAGTCTTCTCACTTTTCCCCATTCTGTTTCACCTTCTGTAAAAGCTTAAGGTCTGCACATCAAGCCGATACCCCAGCGCAATGTGATTGAGCTCATCGCCATTGAGAATCCGCCCCGGAACAAGGCCTCTCTCCGTCAGCTGCAGCTGCTGCCTGCGAAGCACAAAGACCTGACCCTGACCGCCGAATTCCGGCTGTATCTTAATATTACACGAAACGCCGCAGACGAGAAAACTGCCGTCCTGCCGCCGCAGGATAAAGCCGCCGCCCGCCGGCGCATCGGCAGGCCCCGGCCCTCCCGGCGCCGAGACCGGCATGACAGCATCATCAGAAAGTTCCATTCCGTCATACGTGACCGTGATGAGATAATCCTCCAGCACAAACTGATCCCCCAGGCCCTGCTGATAGAAGGCCCAGATCCGGTGTTCCCGCTGCGCTGTCCGAATTTCCTCCATCAATTCAGCAAGAAGGCGGTAGGCCATTGCGAGATTCTCCCTGCCCATCTCCTGCTCCGGTGCGGCGTGCACATTCATCTGAGACAGCGCGTCTGCCTCGGACAGACCGTTCATCATGCCGTCAATGCCAAAAGGCGAAAAGCAGACCAGGTTGTGGGCCGCCGCTGCATACAGCGCCTTGGATACGCAGTCCTTTCCCTGTGCGGTCTCCGGAATCACCAGCGCATTTTCTGCAGCAAATACATCTGAGATCGTCCGGAAGATCGGCGCGTAAATGTCCGGCCCGTAAAGATCAATCGCCGGAGCAACTGTGCGGTAAATATCCTGCACCTTCGGGATGGGACCACCGCTCGGGCAGGCGCCCGGAAGATTCGACAGCGGCATGAAGTCCGGAACGCAGTTCATAAACATCGGAAGCGGATAGATTTCCTTGCCCGCCGCCGCAATCCTTCCGATCGCAGACCCAAGGGCCCAGGCCATGAAGTAAGCCGCGGTATCTGTTCCGTAAACTGCTTCCGCCTCCTGCCAGGTCAGACCCTGTCCGCCTTTGACAGCAACCACCGCCGCCGGAACAGCGCTCCGGAAGGCGGCCTCTGCAGGAGCCGAATAATCTCTCGGAAAGCCCCAGCAGCCGACCTCGTTTTCCACCTGGATCATAATGACCGTGCGTTCCTCATCGGTCTCTTTAAGGTGCGACATCAGCCTGCAGAAGGCCGTTTTGTCGGCTTCTACGGCTTTTGCACAGAACGGCGAGACGGACTCCGCATATCTGCCGTCCGGTTTCTCCATATAAAAATAAGACGGATCTGTTTTTATCCATGCGGGTGTGTAAGAAGAACCGCCGTTCTTCCACAGACCGAACCACAGAAGGACGAGGCGGACACCTTCCCGCCTTGCCTGTCTGATCACACCGTCCACCAGTGTGTAATCATAAACGCCCTGCTCCGGTTCCAGGCATTCCCAGTATACCGGGACAAGATAGCAGTTGCCGCCCAGTCTCCGAAGGCCGGGCCAGACGTGGTTTTCCAGATAAGAAAGATCTGAAGCGCTGGAATTATGCAGCTCACCGCCGAGAATGACGAAAGGCGCTTCGTCGACCATCAGCAGGGTCTGTCCGTTCTGCTTAGTCAGATAGGGTATTGTCCTTTTCATCTTATAACTCCCTTATAACAGAAGCTCCGCCGCCGGTGGCAGCGGAGCTCCGCAAGAAGACTTTTCAGATTCCATGCACAGCCGCAGTGACTGATCAGCCCTTGACTGCGCCGAGCGTGATGCCCTTCGAGAAGTACTTCTGGAAGAAGGGATACAGGCACAGGATCGGCAGGATCGCCACTACCGCGATGGCCATGCGGACCGTGTTGCTCGGGATGTTTGAAGTATAGATGCCGGATATCGAGTTGGCATTGCTCGACAGATACTGAATGTTATTGTTGATCTCGTTCAGCAGCTGCTGGATACTGTACAGCTTGGCATCGTTGATGTAGTACAGACCGTTGGTCCAGTCATTCCAGTAGGCCACGCCGTTCAGCAGGCCGATGGTCGCGATGATCGGTTTGGAAAGCGGCATGATCACCTGCGAAAAGATGCGGAACTGTCCCGCGCCGTCGATCTCTGCCGCCTCAATCAGCGCGCTGGGAATGTTGGAAGAAATATAGCTTCGCACCAGGACGATGTTAAACGCACTGCAGAACAGGCCGGGCAGCAGCAGCCCGAAGAGGGTGTTCTTGACGTGCAGGAGGTTGTTGAACACCAGGTAGGTCGGAACAATACCGCCGTTGAACAGCATCGTGAAGATGATCAGGAAGGACACGAGCCGGATGCCGGGAACATCCTTCTGCGTCAGCGCGTAGCTCGCCATCATGATGACCAGTACGCTGCCGACAGTGCCAAGGGCGGTCACCAGAAGGGTTACGCCATAGGCGCGTCCGATCTGAGCCCACTGCTGGAAGATATAGCCGTACGCCGCCGTCGAAAACTGGGAAGGGAAGAACTTATATCCCTCACGGACTGCCGTGTGCTCCTCGGTAAAGGAAGCCGCGATCAAAAGCCAGAATGGCAGGAAAGCGAGGAGCGAGAGAATGATCATAATAATATGGCTGAAGAACTCATACATCTTTTCTTCTCCGGATCTGATTCCGTTCATTTCTTAATCCTCCTTTCTCTTAGAACATCGCGTCTTCCGGGCTGAGCTTGGAGACGACCTTGTTAGCGACAATGACAAGAACAAAACCAACGATGGACTGATAGAAGCCTGCCGCGGACGACATACCGATGTTGTTCTGGTTCATTAATGTGTTGTAGACGAAGGTGTCGATCGTCTGCGTCACGTTGTAGATGAGGCCGGAGTTCTTCGGGACCTGATAGAACAGACCGAAGTCGGAGTAGAACATGCGGCCGACCGACAGGATCAGGAGCGTGATGATCGTCGGCTTTAAGGACGGGATCGTGATGTTCGTGATCTGCTGCCACTTGTTTGCGCCGTCGATCCTGGCTGCCTCGTAGTATTCCGGGCTGATGCCGATGATGTTCGAATAATACAGGATCATATTGAAGCCGATACTCTTCCACTGATTGACGAACAGCAGGATGAAGGGCCAGTATTTGGATTCCTGATAGAACTGGATCTTCTTCTCGACTCCGAAGGCCGGAAGAATGGAGTTGTTGATGTAACCGGTCTCACCGCCGAGGAAGGCGTATACCAGATAGCTGACGACAACCATACTCATCAGATACGGCAGCAGGATCAGCGTCTGATAGGCTTTGCTAGCGATTTTGCTGCGGATCTCGTTCAGCGCGATCGCGACGACGATCGGGAACAGCGTGCCGACGATGATAAACAGCAGGTTGTAGAGAACCGTGTTTCTTGTGATCATCCAGGCGTTGCCGGAATTGAAGAGGAACTTGAAATTCTCCAGGCCGCACCAGGGACTCTTGAAAA
Organism: Lachnospiraceae bacterium; assembly: GCA_017449485.1. Taxonomy (GTDB): domain Bacteria; phylum Bacillota; class Clostridia; order Lachnospirales; family Lachnospiraceae; genus CAG-791. Next base: position 13,167 of record JAFTFP010000298.1, on the reverse strand, counting down.
TACCGACGCGGTAATTGATGCGCTTGAACGCGATCACGATGCCGAACATCGGAAGATAATTGTTAAAGAGGAAATAGATCAGGGCCGGCGCCAGCAGCGTGTAGACAGCGATGGTCTTTTTCCACTGGATGTGCTTCTTATTGGGCTTTACAGCCTTGCCTTCTTTTGCCATATGAACCCCCTCGAAGGAAAACAGTGTGTGAAAAGGAGCTGCCGCCCTGTAGTTCTGCGGCAGCCCCTGCTTGATTTATTCCGGGTCAGATTCTCTGTTTGTCCCCTGCTTTACTTCGCGATGCCGTTGGCCTCGAGGTAAGCGTCGAACTGTGCCTGGTTCTCGGCGATGATCGTGTCGATGCCGGCAGACTTGAGTGCGCTGATAAATTCGTTGTAGGTCTTGTCCAGATCGGAGACCGAGCCGCACTCCAGAGCGGGCAGGTACTGATTCAGGACAGTATCAATGTTGGCGAGCTGTCCGGTGTATGCGGAGGTGTCGAACTGATAGTTCGCGATACCAGCCTTGGTCTTGTGCTCCATTGCAGCCTTGGTGAAGGCTTCGTTCGGCTCCTTGCCGGCAACCGGATTCCATACGTACTGATCTCTTCTGTCGCCCCAGACACCGAAGGTGTTGTAGTAGCCGCTGTTGGAAGCATCGACGCCCTCAGGGAATGCGATGACGCCCTCGTCCTCAGTCTTGACGTAGTGCTTGCCCTCAATACCCCACATGATCAGGTTCATCAGATCCGCGTTCGAGTAAACCAGATCATAGAACTTCATGGCTGCTTCCGGCTCCTGTGCAGTGACCGGGATTGTCCAGGTGACCAGCCCGGCCGCTGTGGACTGATAGTAAGGAATGGTGGTCTTGAGCGGAACTGTACCCTCGCCCATGTTTGCAAGTTCATCCGCGTAGACGATCGGGTTGAAGCTGGTCAGTGCTGTCGCAGTGACGCCGCTGTTCAGCAGATCTGTCGAAGTCGAGTCAGTGGTAACTGCGTCGGGAAGAATGTAACCCGCATCAAACCATTCCTTCACAGTCTTGAGGTAGTTATAGTACTCTTCTGTCTCGAACAGATTTACGATTTCTGTGCTGTCCTCTCCCAGCAGAACGCCGCTGTGTACGCCGCTGCCCATGCTGTCATAGATTAAGCCGGAGGTAAAGCCAACCGGGAGATTGGTGGAATTGATGCCGTTTCCGACAACATTGTAGGGATAGATTTCCGGATAAGCTTCCTTGACTTCCTTGAAGATCTGAGTGAGCTCATCCATTGTGTATACATGATCAGGATCATCACTGATGGACTTCGCCGCGTCAACATAATCAGCCTTCAGATAGACGCAGCCCTCCATGCTGTAATACTGATCCACCGGTGCGAAGCCGTAGAGATTGCCGTCTGCCGCGGTAGCTGTGATCGGGAATTCCTCTGCCAGACCCTTGATCGTGGTTCCGTACTGATCCATCAGGTCGTTCAGAGGCTCCAGGGAACCGTTGTTGTAATACTGAAGCGGATCCTGGAACAGCAGCAGCATGCAGTCCATGCGCTCGCCGGAAGCGATATAAGTGGAATACTTGGTCATCGTGTCATTGATGGACATCGGCATGAACTCGACCTCAACGCCGATCTCCGGTACAGTGATCTCATTGACAGCGTCCGTCACAGCCTGCATGTCAGCGCCGACGCCTGCGTAGTGGACCCACGTCACGATAATGTGCTTGACTTCTCCGTCCTCAGCTTCTGCAGCTGTCGTCTCAGTCGCCGCAGCGGCGCCGTCGCCGGTAGCAGCTGCTCCGTCAGATTTGCTGCCGCAGCCGACCAGAACAGTCGCGCCCATGGTTGCTGCAAGTGTCAGGGCAAGCAGTTTCTTCTTCATATCTTTCCTCCTTGTTGCTTAATAATAATTACCCTCTTTATCCCTTAAGGAACATCACATTCTTCATCCATGATCTGATGTGGTTCTTCCTTAAGCTGGTTTCATCATAACAAAGCGGACCCGGAAAGGATTTTCCGCGTCCGCTCAAAAACTTTGTGAATCCGACCACTCTGCCGGCCACTCTTGTCTGTTATTTCAATGCGCTCTCCTTCAGTGCTGCGTTGACCTGATCCAGCAATGCATGAGATTGTTCATTGTCGCCAAGGCGCTCGAGAATCACCGCCTCCAGCGGACTCATTCTCATGAATCCCGCTGCCTGTTCGATTCCGGGCAATACTGTCTGAACCGCAGCCAGTGCTGCCGGCTCTTCGAAGATATCCTCAATCCGGTCCCCGGCCGTGTAAATCCGCACCAGTGTCGCGTCTGTCTCATAGGTCAGCTCATAGCTTCCCGCCTGCAGGCGGGTGCAGCGCGCCTCTCCCAGCACTTCCCCGCTCCAGGGCAGAACCGTACCCGCCTTCGCGAGCGGCAGCTCCAGCACCGCCTCAGCGTCGAAGGGAACCGTGACCTGCAGGTGTACGTGGGTCATGTCTTTTACTTCCCAGCTGACGTTGTACTTTCCGGCAGGAGAAGTATATTCCGCAGCCGCACACTGAAGCCGCCAGTTCGGAATCGGGCGGATCCGCGCCTTCTTAAAGCCGGGCTCTTCAATGCTGCCGGAAGCATTCAGTCCGGCGATGGTCCGGAACATCCACTCTCCGACGGAGCCGTAAGCATAATGATTAAAGCTGTTCATTCCCGTCGAGGACACGCTGCCGTCCTCCGACATGCTGTTCCAGCGCTCCCAGACCGTCGTCGCACCCAGATTGATTTCATACAGCCAGCTCGGGAAATCCTCATTCATCAGGATTCTGTAGGCGAGCTCGTCATATCCTTCCTTCGAGAGCACCTTCTGAATCAGCGGCGTGCCCACAAAGCCCGTGACAAAGTGATTTTTGTGTGCCTTCAGCAGGCGGATCAGGCTGTCGACCTGGCGGTCGCGGTGCTCTGTCAGTGCGTAATAGAGTGCCAGCACATAACCGGTCTGGGTCTCAATAGCGAGTCTGCCGTTTTTCGTAAAATACTCATCCTGAATATATTCGTAAATTCTGTCCGCGAGAGCGGCGTACTTCTCTTCATCTGCGGCAAGCCCCAGCACACGGGCGCTGCGCTCCACGATCCGGGCACTGTTGTAATAATAGACGTAGGCGACAAAAGCATCCTCTGTGCCGCCCTTGACCTGATCCACGCCGCCCGCCGGGTTGTCCAGCGCAAGCCAGTCGCCGAAGTGGAAATTTCTGCCATAGCCATGGTCGTCCCCGTCGGTGCGCGTAACCCAGTCCACCCAGTCCTTCATGCTCTGAATGGAATCCGCGAGCACATTTCTGTCGCCGTAAAACTCATAGAGCGTCCAGGGAATAATCGTTGCGGCGTCGCCCCACACACTCGAACCGGTTCCGGGCATGCCAAAACTCGGCACGACGTCCGGCACCTTGCCTTCCAGTGCGGACTGCTCTGTCCGGATGTCGTAAAGGAACTTATTATAGAACGCATACGGATCTGAGTAGTAGCAGGCCGTCGGGACAAAGACCTGAGTATCCGCTGTCCAGCCCATGCGCTCATCGCGCTGCGGGCAGTCGGTCGGCACATCGACGAAATTTCCCTTCTGTCCCCAGAAAATATTCGACAGCAGCTGATTGATCTTCGGCATACCGGTTGTCAGGTGTCCTGCCGGGGTGAAATCGGAATAACAGGAAAGCCCGGTAAAGTCATCGATCGTCAGGTTCGAGGCGCCTTCGACCTTCGCGTAGCGATAGCCATAGAAGGTGAACTGCGGCTCCAGGACATGCTCCTCTCCGTCGGAAGTATACCAGTACTCCGCGAGGGCAGACCGGAGATTATCCCGGTAAAAGTTTCCCTGCTGCAGCACTTCTCCCACCTGCACATGAATCCGGGTCCCGGCGGGCTCATGAACGTGCAGCCGGAAAATACCGGCCTGATTCTGGCCCAGGTCATAGACCTTCTCCCCCGCCGGCGTATCCAGCAGCGCAATCGGTCTGATCTGCTCGTGTACCGTGACCGGAATCGATAGACGCTCTGTCAGCGGAAGCTCCTCCTTCAGCTCCTGCGCAGTGCCGAGAACAACTGCCGGGACAGCGGGAAGCGCCGGCAGAGTGTCGTCGCGGTGCTCGCCGTCATAGATATTGGAGAGGGTAATTGTGCTCCTCTCCACGCGCCAGGAACCGTCCGTCCCGATCGTCTCCTGTGTCCCGTCCTGATAAGTGATCACGAGCTGAGCGATCAGCTTCCAGGAATCACCGTAATACGCCGGTGACCCGGGGCTAGAGTTGAAGCCGAAGCGTCCCTTGTACCAGCCATTGCCCAGCGTGATGCGCAGCTCGTCCTCCGGCGCGCGCGCGGCAAGAAGCTGCGTCACATCATAGGTCTGATACTGAATCCATTTCTGATAATTATTGCAGTAAGGAGTCAAAATTTCGTTTCCGACCTTCTGATTACCGATCCGCGCTTCATAGAGGCCCAGACCGCAGATGTACAGACGTGCCGCGGCGATGGTCTTTCCGGCCTTTTCTCCTTCCGGCTTTAATTCTCTGCAGAAGACGGGATGGCGGGGTTCTGTGTCATCACAGCCGATCCACAATCCCTGCCAGGACTGATCCAGAAGTCCTGTCTCGAAATAATTGCATTCACTGACAGCCTCCTCGCCCGCATCACTCCACACCGTGACATCCCAGTAATAGCGCGTGCACGGCTTCAGTGTCAGATCGATATTGTGGGACAGGGAGGAAATGCTCTCACTCCTGCCGGTGTCATACAGAACCTGCTGCCGGTCCGCGTCCGCGTAAATGGCAATCCGCGCAGCGCTCTGATGCTTTCCCGCTGCTTCCTCCACCTGATAGGAAAAAGAAAGATGCGGCAGCTGATAGCCGATCGGATTGATCAGATGATTGACTCTTGTATTTACAATTTTCATGGTCTTCTCCCTTTTTATAATCTTTCTTGCAAATAATAATGGCATTGAGTGACTCAATGCCATTATAGTAAAAAATCGGGGAAAAAACTTTTGCGGTTCCGACAGCTGATTTTGCACAGGCGACTTCATCCGCGGACGGATTGTCTGTATTCACGGGGAGGCATGCCGTAGTATTTGCGGAAGCTGGTGATGAACGCCGAATAATTGTCATACCCCACCTTGGCGGAGATCATGGTGACGGAAAGATCCGTCTTTTCCAGCATCTCCCTGGCCAGGAACATTCTCTGATCCCGGATATACTCAATCACAGTCTGGGAGAAACGTTTCTTGAACAGGCGGGTGAGATAATCCGGGCTGATGAAAACCTGCTCTGCCAGTTCCTCGACGCTGATCGGCTCACTGATATGCTCGCGGATATACCGGACACAGGTATCGACCACGTCCTCCTGTCTGCTTTCATTTTCCTCCGAGGCACCGATGACATTGCGGATATAGAGCTCGCCGTAATTCTGATATTCGGTATTTTTCCTGGTTTTGCTCCGCTCAGCCAGCGCGCGGCAGAGTACCTCTTCAATCCGCTCCGGCGTCGCGGGCTTTAAAATATAATCAAAGCACTGCATCCGGACTGCCTGCTGGGCAAAAGAGAAATCACTGTGTGCCGTCAGGAAGATGCACACCGTATCAATCTCCTGCTCCCGGATCCACTCAACCAGATCGATTCCGGATCCGTGCGGCATCTCGATATCACAGAACATGACATCCACGTTCTGCTTCTTTAAGAGATCTTTGGCCCGGGAAGCGCTGTTGGCGGTGAGGACTTCATCAATTCCCCACTCCTTCCAGCGCACGGCGTCCAGAATTCCCTGAATCGCAAACTGTTCATCATCAACCAGCAGTACCTTCATTTTTCCCCCCTGGCAGTTCAATATGAACCTGCGTTCCTTCGTTCGGCGCGCTGGTAATCGTCAAAACTGCCCTGCCGCCATAGAGCATCGCCAGCCGGCGTCTGCAGTTCCAGATCCCGATGTGCCGTCCGTTCTTATCCTCAAACGCCTCGCCGCTCCGCAGGTTCTCCAGCACTTCCGGACTCATGCCTGCACCCGTATCGACGATCGAGATGGAGATCCGCTCTTCGTCCGCGGTGACAGTCAGAATAATCTCGATCTCGTCATCCATCTTCAGTCCGTATTTGATAGTGTTTTCGACAAAATTCTGAATCAGCAGCGGCGGGATCTGCACCTCCATGATTTCTTCCGGAATATCGTAAACATAGACAAAACGTCCGGGGAAGCGGACCTTCTGTACATTCAGATAACTCTCGACAAACTTCAGCTCCTCTGAAATCGGCACCGTATCCTCGTGGCGGGTGAGCGAATACCGGAAGTAATCCGACAGACACAGCGTGAACTGCTGTATGACCTTATTGTTCCTGGAGAGTGAGAGATTATAGATCATGTTGAGTGAATTCATCAGCATATGGGGACTGATCTGAAGACGGATGTTATCCGCCTCGATCCTGAGTTTCTCGATCTCCCGCTCGTAGGCCTGAATCCGCAGGTTCTGAATTTCGTCTGCCATGTCATTGAACGTGCTGCGGATATATTCAAACTCCGCCGCGCTCTCCGGCGCCTCCATCCGATACTCGATGTGATCCTCTTCGATGTTCTGCATCGCAGCCTGAAGCCGTCCCAGCGGGCGGATGATCATACGGCGCAGCAGCCCCCAGATCAGAGGCAGCAGCAGAATGGAAAGCACCGCCAGAATCCAGAGATGACGCTGGATCAGGGGCATTCCTGCCAGAATCGTATTTTGATCCATAATACGGACAAAGCCGTAGTCACAGATGGTCGATCCGGCGCTCACACAGTATGTGCCGCCTTTTCCGGCGATCCCGTCATAAACCGCGTACTCAGGCACTTCTGCAGAAGGCACTTCACCGTTCTCATCGAAAAACTGTCCGTCCTTCGATATTACCATAGCATCGAGGCCCTGCTCACTGGACCGGACCGGCTCCAGCAGGTCCTTAAGATCGATCATAAAACCGATCATCGCGGCGCCGCGGATACTGTCTACTTTATAGACAAGATAAGCCTCATCCTGAAAGGTCATCACGCGAAAGCTCCGGGTCGGAATCTCTCGAAGATCCGCCTTCGCCATTTCGCTCCGCAGTGCGCCGGCTTCCTGATAGGATACCTTCTCCGGATCATAGTGGAGCATGATATCCTCTTCCCGGTCACCCGCGACCAGGTAAACACAGCGCAGAATATCATTCCGTTCCCTCACTTCCCGAAGATCAGGGACCAGATCCGGCGCCTGCATCTCACCCTGCAGGAAGAAATCAGAATGATCTGCCAGGACATCATTGATATCCCCCTGGATCGTCTCCAGTTCCAGATCCATGTAAGTTCTGAATTGTGCGAGCTCGTTCTGGTTCGCGACATAAACCTGCCGCTCCAGCAGCCGCATCGCCATCAGGGAGAGAACAACAGCCAGCAGGATAATCGGAATCATTGTAACCGTGAGCACCAGAATGATGCGTCCCGGTATCTGATCGATCAGACGAAGTTTATCCTTCTTCCTTAAAGCAGCCTGCATGTAATTACCTTCTGTACATCCCGTCAGTCTTCGACCTCCAGCAGTTCGATGTGGAAGTTCAGTTCTTTTCCTGCCATCTCGTGGTTGGCATCAAAGGTGATCGTCATTTGATCTTTTGCCGCAACTCTGACACGGAAGGGTCTGCCGAACTGATCCTGGAGGTAAACCTGCTCGCCTACTGTCAGTTCCTCTGCACCCGGAAGCTGAGCAAGTCCGACCGTAAAGAAAGCCGCCGGATCTTTCTCACCATAAGCCTCTGCCGGCATGAGATGAATGTCCACAGCCTGCCCCACTTCCATATTTGCCACGGCCGCGTCGAAGCCGGCGATCATCTGGCCGGCGCCGCAGATGAATTCCAGCGGTGCATTGCGGTCGTAGGAAGAATCAAACTGCGTCCCGTCGTTGAAAGTTCCTCTGTAATGAACTGAAACCTTCTTCCCGACATTCTTCCCCTTCAGACGGGTTCCGCCGCAGCATCCGAAGGCGCAGCCTTCGTCACCGTCGTCGCCGCAGCCTTCTTCGTCACCGCCGCGGCAACCTTCTTCTTTATCGCCACAGTGACAGTTATCACCGTCGTCGCCGCAATGATGTCCTTCGCCGTGATGATCGCAGTTTGCACCGGTGTTCACGAGCTCGCCCCGCAGATAGGCTGCGACCGCCGCATCAGCATCTCCTGCTGCCCCGGCGCACAGCTCGATGCCGCGCTCCTGCAGTGCGGCCTGCGCACCACCGCCGATACCGCCGCAGATCAGCACATCGATTCCTTTATCATTCAGAAAGCCGGCGAGGGCGCTGTGCCCGCTGCCGTCCGAGCCGATGACTTCGGCGCTGACGACTTTACCGTCCTCGACCTTATAAATCTTGAACTCCTCTGTGTGGCCGAAGTGCTGAAAAATATTCCCATTTTCATAGGTTACTGCAATTCTCATGTTTATTCCTCCATGCGGATGTTTTCTCTTAAGTGTATTATTGCGGGATCTGCACGCTTTCGCAATTAGTTTCTTGGATTATATCGATACCTGCGCTGATCTTTAGTTGCTCGAAACAACCGTCCGGCATGCGGAATCATCGGTTTTCCCTTTCCACATTGTAAAAGACTCGCAGCTGTAAAGCTTCACAACTGCGGGTCTCTTCCAATTTCACCAGCGAACAGCCGAAGATGATAACAAGCGAAACACCACCTCAGAACACGCTCTTCATGAACGCATCGACAATGTCGATCACCTGCTCTGTCCAGAACTCCGGCCCGCCGTGGTCCGCGCCTTTGATGACGTAGAACGAGACGGGATGCCCGGTCTCTTTGAGCCGCTTGTACAAAATCGCGCTGCCGGTGCAGTTCACCGTCCGGTCCTTCGATCCGTGGAAGATCAGCACGGGCGGAAGCTGTGTCGTCTCGTCGATATTGCACTCGACGGAGAGCTGTCTTGCCAGCTCCGGCTGCTCCAGCAGGTTCTTTCCGCCCATGACCAGTCCCTCCGGGCTGTCGGGGAGACAATGCAGGAGTTGGGATGGATTGGAATCCGGCGCGATCACGGAAGTGGAACCGTAGTAATTCACGATGCCTTTCACTTCTGCGGAGATTCCCGGAAACAGATTCTGTTCACTGTCATCGTTGTGCAGCATGCCGGCCCACATCGCGGTGTGTCCGCCTGAGGAGTCGCCTGCAATGACGATCCTGTCCGGATCGATTCCGAACTGCTGGCAGTTCTTTCTGAGGAACCGGACCGCGTTTCTCGCGTCACATGCCTGCGCCGGGAAGCTCGCGATCCCCGAATGCCGGTACTCCACGATTGCACAGACGTAACCTCTGCGGGCGACCTGTGCGACCTGCGGCACATTGAAATAGACATACTGCTGCATCCAGCCGGAGCCCTGCACATAGACAAAACAAGGCCGCGGGTCTCCCGCTTTTCCTTCGAAAGGATTGAACGCACTGTTTCTGCAGTCCGGAATGAGAATCTGCAGATGCAGCGGTGTCCCGTTCACATTCGCATACTCCACATCCTTCATGTAAACCACACCGCCTTCATCGCCGGTCGTCTCAATGACGCCCGCACCCTCCGGGATATCGGTAAATTCAGGAATCTCTTCATAAGTCCATTCTTTTACTTCCATAACTGCCCTCCCGATGTGCTGTATTCATGCTGCATTTATAAACATTATACAGGAAAGTCTGAATTATGGCAGACGTAATTACGAAGAACAAAGTGCCTTAAAGTAACATTCGAAGGCCTCATATTCGCCTTCCTTCTGCGTGAAAGGAATACCGCATTCCATTAACGCGGCTCCGGAATAAACCTGATTGGAGACCGGGTCCAGGTATTCTCCGGCCGGATCAAGTCCCATCAGTCTTATGAATACCGGACTCTCATTGGCGTGCGTTTCCAGGAAAACGCCCTGAAGCAGAACCTCGCTCTTCCTGTCATCGACATAGCACCAGGCTGCCGCGCGCGCCCGGAACGGATCTGTCAGGCGGTAATAATCCCCGGTACGAATCAGCGCTTCGTACTGATGATAGTTCCTGATCTGTTCTCTGATCTCCTCCCGCTGCTCCGCTGACAGTTCAGCCGGATCCAGCTCATAGCCGAACCCACCGGTCATAGCCACGATTCCTCTGGTCTTCAGAGGTGTAACGCGGTTTGTGAGCTGATTCGGTACGGCGGAGACATGTGCTCCGAATGTGGAAACAGGATACCCGAAGCTTGTACCGTACTGAATCCGGATCCTGTCAATTGCGTCTGTGTTGTCACTGCACCAGATCTGCGGCGCATAATAAAGCATCCCGGCGTCAAATCTTCCGCCTCCTCCGCTGCACCCCTCCAGCAGCAGGTCCGGATATCGTTCCAGAAGGCGCTCTAAGAATCGGTAAACGCCCAGCATATAGTCATGGGCGACTCTCCCCTGATCCTCTGCGCCGGGAGAATAAAGATCGGAAAGACACCGGTTCATATCCCACTTGATATAGTCAACCGGCCCCTGATCCAATACGGCACAGATGGAGTCAAAAATAAGATCTGCGACCTCCTGCCTCGAAAAGTCCAGTAGGAGCTGATTCCTGCCGCGCACAGGATTGCGCCCGGGGATGCGCAGCGCATAATCCGGATGGCTCCGGTACAGCTTAGAGTTTTCGCTGACTCCCTCCGGCTCGATCCAGATGCCGAACCGCATTCCCAGCTCATGGACACGCCGTATGAGCTCACCCAGGGAAAAGCCAAGTTTTGCCTCATTCACAGTCCAGTCTCCAAGCGCACAACTGTCATCATTGCGCTCTCCGAACCAGCCGTCGTCCAGCACCAGAAGATCCATCCCCAGCGCTGCCCCCTCACGGGCCAGTTCGACGATTTTGCCGCCATCAAAATCCATAAACAGCGCTTCCCAGCTGTTCAGCACGACCGGCCTCGGCAGGTCCCGGTACTTTCCTCTGCACAGGTGTGTGCGCATGCAGCGGTGCAGCTGCTGAGACAGCTTTGCAAGACCTTCTCCGGAGTAAGAGAGGATCACTTCCGGTGCATGGAATACCGCGCCGCGCTCTACCGGATAGGAAAAAGCCTCATCGGAAAGCCCGATCTGAACGCGCGTCATGCCATACTGATCCTTCTCCGCCTCAGCACGGAAGCTGCCGCTGTAAACAAATGACATTGCATACGCACCGCCGCTCCGCTCCGTCGTCTCACTTTCCGCTATGATCATGAGCGGATTATATTCATGGCTGGAAGTCCCCCGTCTGCTGCAAAATCCAGACGTTCCATGTCCGATCCGCTGCCTCTGGACATTCCTTTCCATTGCGTGTCTTCCATAGAAGGACAGCAGGTCATAATCACCGGCGATCAGATCAAAACCGGCGCTCTGGATCTTCCGGATCCTGATGGTGCCTTTCCCATCATTCACAATCCGGACTGCTCTTGTGATGATGTCGCAGCCGGGAAGCACGCCATATAACAGGTCGGCCCGGACTCCCGTCACAGAGTCCCTGAGCCGTACGATCAGGCTTTTCGCCTCCTCGTCCTCCGCATAGACTGCAGGCAGTCCCGGAAGACTGTATTTTCCGTCCTGTATTTCATGACCTTCGTATCGGAAATCGGAGCTGTAGGAACCATCCTCGTTGCACAGCACCAGCATCGGGCTTCTGAAATCCCCGTTCCCCATCGCCGGAAACTCCAGCGGCTGCGCGTCCATGGAGTAGGTCCGGTCCGCTCCGGCATCGTACTGATTCATGGAAAAGCCATGGTCCGCACATGTAAGCAGATAATCCATTCTGCCGGCGGCTTTCCGGCCGTAGTACAGGTGCAGCAAATTGCCGTATCGATCCGCCATAAACTGATAAGTCGTGTGCTCTGTCTGTAATGTAAAAAAGCCAGCCTTGGAAGCTGGGGCGTGATCATATTGAATGATTGACTTTTTATTCATCGGATCTCTCCTGTTATGTTTCGTTATCATTGTCCTGCTCCTGCTCAGTCCGGGGAGCCAGATACGGCTCCATGACCGGAAGCAGCAGACTGCTGCTGAGCATGGCCAGTGCGCCAAAACCGAAGACGGTCCAGCAGAAGGCATACAGCGGAAGCAGATCCCGGTCTGTATAGGTCAGTGCCAGAGGAAAGACATATGCGACCAGCAGAATCGGAATACTCCATATCCTGCGCACAGCAAAGAAAATCGCATTTCGCACAAGATGCGGCAGGGTGTCGCGGAATGCGGCAATGGTCGGAAACAGATACAGACTGATGACCAGAACCAGAATCAGAGCAGCAAGTGTCGGATAATACAGGATTTCCATGGATCCGCCTGCTGCCCGGATGATTCTCAGATCTGCCAGAAGGAAGCCTGCTGCACCGGCCAGGATCAGAAACGAGATACCGGACTGTTTCCAATTTTCCTTAAAGCCCAGGAGGAACTCTTTAAACGGATTGATGTCACCATCTCCCCGCAGAGCTTTCATCATGACTGTAAGTAGCGCAGTATAGGCTGCGCCGGTCGTAATCACCGGAATACTGAACAGAACAAACATCAGATTGGCCCCGACAATCACATAAACACGCGTCATCAGACGACCAAACAGACTGTCATTGTCCATAAAACCTGAAATCCAGTTCTGCACATCTATCCTTTCCGGCTGGGTTATTTTGTCACCCGTTTCATTCCTGATGATTGCCCGCCTGCTCCTCTTCCGTTTCTGACCCGAACCCTTTTGCCGTCTTCGGATCCGTCCTGCCCCTGCTCCGATTCCGGTAATAGCTGGGACTCATGCCGTACCTCTTTTTGAAAGCCCTCGAAAAAGTAAACGGACTTTCATAGCCGATTCGTTCCGAAATAACCTGAATCGACTCATTCGTCTGCTCCAGGAGATCACGTCCTCTCTGAAGGCGGTACCGCAAAAGGTATTCCTGGGGTGAAACGCCGGTCTGCGCCGTGAAAATGCTGGTCAGATAGGTCCGGTGGATGCCGATATTTCTCGCAATCTCCGCCACCGTTATCTTGTCATAATTTGCGTGAATGAACTCTCTGGCATAATTGACATACTGTTCCGGTGTATAATCCCACTCGCGGCGTGGCAGAGGCGATCTTTTCTGTCCGGCCTCCACCGCATATCCAAGAAACTCAATGAGTATGCCCAGCCGCCGGATATCATTGGCCAGTGTCAGCTCCGGATGGTCCAGAACCTTCTGCACCAGTTCCAG
>JAFTFP010000297.1 GCA_017449485.1 Lachnospiraceae bacterium | reverse complement strand
TAATTATTGATCATGGTCTTCGTCAGAATCCGGTCATGCTCCGGATCTCTGGCCGAATATTTCAGATGATCGTTCATGAAGGCGAGCACCTGATCCATATACAGATCCACCTCCGGAATCCGGCTGCGGTTGATATATTCTGTATTCTTAAGCAGCTCCATAAACTGCTCTGGAAGCCGGTCTGAACTCTTCTCCATTCTCTTCTCCTTCTGACCTTGAATACGCCCTCTTACCAGGTCGGATAATTCAGGCAGACAATAATATAGTTCTCCCGCTCCTCGATCTGATACGCCCGCATATTAATCTCCTGCGCGTACGCCGCCGCCTCTTCCCGCACTGCAATCTCGGTAGTCGGCAGAATCGGCAGATCGAAGCCGTGATACATGAAATACTGCTGCATCATATCATCCGTCTGAACCGACCAGGTCAGAACCGAGTTGACATTGGTCTGCGCGGAACGCAGATTGGCCGGGTCCTGACCGCCCTGAAGCCTGCGGTAGGCGCGGATATAGAGATTGCCGTTCCAGGCAGCAGGATCTGTCCGCATCTGAGACTCAATGTAGCTGCCGACATATTCCCAGCCCACGAAGACAATCGGCTTGGCCGGATAATTAGCCTGCAGCTCATAGCCCAGGTTCCAGGCCACGGCCTCCTCGTTCATGGAACGCTGATTGTTCAGGGACAGGATCCAGTTGTTGTAGGTCGCCATATGCAGATTCAGGTAAACCAGAAGGACCAGGACGGCCTGCATAAGAAGCCGGCGCACCCGTCCCTTTCCGGTGCCTGCATAGGCCTCTGTCTGCACCAGGATCTCATCCGCATACATCGCGTACAGATAGCAGACAAAAGCCGTAGAGACAGACAGGTTCTGTCCCGTCCTGTAGGGCTGAGGGCTGCCCTGCAGCAGGGATAGTCCGAACAGGGAAATGATGATCAGGATTCCGAGAACAGCCGGGAGTGCACTCTTTCTGCGGATACACAGTGCGATGCACACAAGAACAAAGAAACCGGCCGCAAATGCAAAGATCGTGATCGGAAAATAGATCAGACCCTTCGCCACATAGTCCACCAGCACCAGCTTGATCAGGCCCCAGAGCGTCACCTGCCAGCGGATCCCGGTGTCGCCGCCGCCATAATAGGTCCGGTTCGTCAGCGCCAGAATCACCGCGCCGAAGACAAACCGCAGCACGACGCCGAGGATCATCGGCATGGCGTACTCGATCCCGCTCAGGATCCACGGGCTCTTTACGCCCTTTCCCGGGACAGCATAGCGCAGAAACAGCATCAGGCAGGCGGCTGTGATATAGAAGAACACACCAGCCTCATAGCTGGACGCCACCAGCGAGAGGATAACACCGGAGAGCAGCCAGGGTGCAGCGCAGGCCTTCAGCCAGCCGGATTTTCTTGTGCCGGCGGCCTCCTCGCCGACCAGTGTCATCTTCAGCAGTACCAGGCCGCACAGCAGCATGTTTCCGCAGACGAAGAAGTCTGTTCCTGTGTACTCCCAGATCTCATTGAGCAGCGGGTATGTCACCAGCGCTGAGGAGAAAATCGTATAAGGCCAGATCCGGTTTTTCTTCGTGATATGGTGCAGCAGCGCCGCGAAGACAACCGAGGCCAGCAGCAGAAAGACCAGCGCAAAGTACTTGTCAATGAAAGCGGCATAGCGCGTCGCGCCCATCAGCCGGGTCCACAGAACCATCCCCCATCTCCCGGAGAGCTTGGTCGCCTGAGAGCCGAGATCGTAGTCTCTGCGCAGATCATCAATGCTGATGGTCTGGTGCGTCACCGAAAAGCCATAGGAAAGGATTGCGAAAAACAGCAGCACCATCAAATAGCGTTTATGATGCCCGACCTCCTCCCAGAAGCTGCGAAGGACCTGTTCCACACTGCCTTGTCTTTTCTTCATACACTTTTTCTCCCGTAAAAAAGAGATCGCCGCAGCGATCTCTTTCTTTCATTCACCATGCAGCCCTGCGGCTGTGATTCATCACGCGGCAGACAGCCGCGCTCTGCTGTCCATATTATTCCTCAGCGGGAGCTTCCTCTGCCGGAGCAGCTTCTGCTGCTTCTTCTGCAGCCTTCGCAGCTGCCTCTTCTGCAGCCTTCGCAGCTTCCTCTGCCGCTGCCTCAGCCTTCGCCTTCGCAACAGCTGCCTCGATATCGAAGCTTGCTACGTCTCCGCTCTCCTCTTCACGGGCAGCTTCACGTGCCTCGCGGCGCTCCGCTCTCTCCTGATCCAGGATCAGTGCCTTGATGGAAAGGGAAATCTTGTTGTTCTCCTCGTTGAAGTCAACGATCTTCGCTGTAACTTCCTGTCCGATCTTCAGAACATCCGACGGCTTGTCGATGTGCTCCTTAGCGATCTGGGAGACATGAAGCAGTGCGTCAATGCCGGGCTCCAGCTCGACGAATGCACCGAAATCAGCCATTCTAGCTACGCGGCCGGTTACGATGTTGCCGACTGCAAACTTCTCGGATGCGCCAGCCCAAGGATCCTCATCAGGGAACTTCAGGGAAAGAGCGATCTTGTTGCCCTGAATGTCCTTGATCAGAACGCGCAGCGGCTGACCAACCTTGAAGACCTTTCTCGGGCTCTCAACTCTGCCCCAGCTCATCTCGGAGATGTGCAGCAGACCGTC
>JAFTFP010000028.1 GCA_017449485.1 Lachnospiraceae bacterium | reverse complement strand
CCAGCTGCCGGGACAATGCCGGCGTCGTGGACTCTATGAAAACAGTCAGCCTCTCTCTTTCCAGCTGACTGCGCAGAATTTCTTCATCCATTCTGTCCTGTTATTCTTCCTCTTCCGTCTCCGGAGACATCACGGCCATCATTTCATCCGGCGTCATCTCCGTGGAGAGATCGTAGATCCCTGGCTGCATTTTGCCATGGCTGGATGAAAAGCGCTCCTGAATCGGGAAGATTTCAGCATTCTCGATCAGTCCCTTCTCCTCCAGCATCTGTCCTATGTCGCTCACGGACATGCTGTCCGTCACCTCCACCGTGATGATCCGACCCTGCCCTTCTTCTGAAACGGCCTCCTGTGCGAACACACTGTATCCGATTTCATAAAAACGCTTTGACTCCCTCACAAAAAAGAGAATCAGTATCACAATCAGCACGTATTTGATGATGGTTGTGATCCATTCCAGGATCGACTGTCTGTGATTCATCTTGTCACTCCATGAGCCTTGTTCAATACTCGTTCCATTAAACTTCCAGAATAATCGGCAGAATCATCGGGCGCCGCTTGGTCTTCTTCCAGAAATAGTCGCCCAGGCTGTCCTTGATGTTCGTCTTCATCTTATTCAGATCCAGTCCCTGGCCGGTAAAGCACTTGTCCAGCGTCTGCTGAACCACGTCACCCGCGCCGTTCATCAGCTCGTCTGCTTCCTTGACGTAGACAAAGCCCCGGGTATGCATCTCCGGTCCGGCGCAGATATAGCGCGTGGCCTGGTCTACCGCAACCGATACAATGACGATGCCGCTCTCCGCCAGATGCTGACGGTCATGCAGCACGGCATTGCCGACGTCGCCGACACCGATGCCGTCCACGAGAACTTCGCCGACCTGAACCTTTCCGTTCACACGGGCTTCTTCCTCGTTCAGCTCCAGCACTTCGCCTGAGCGGAGCACGAAGATGTGATCCTTCGGAATGCCCAGATCATAGGCCAGCTTGGACTGTGCGATCAGATGACGGTACTCGCCGTGCACCGGAATCGCGTAGCGCGGCTCCACCAGATTGTAGATCAGCTTGATCTCCTCCTGGCAGGGATGGCCGGATACGTGCACATCCTGGAAAATGACATCTGCGCCCTTGAGCAGCAGCTTGTTGATGACATTGGTCACGTTCTTCTCATTGCCCGGAATCGGGTTGGAAGAGAAGATCACCGTGTCGCCGGGGCCGATCGTAATCTTGCGGTGCACGCCGTCCGCCATGCGGGACAGCGCCGCCATACTCTCGCCCTGAGAGCCAGTCGTGATGATGACCGTCTTCTCATCCGGATAATTTTTCAGACTGTCAATATCAATCAGCGTGTTGTCCGGGATATCCAGGCACCCCAGATCCGTCGCGGTGTTGATGATGCTGACCATGCTGCGGCCTTCCACGACCACCTTCCGGCCGAACTTGTAGGCCGAGTTGATGATCTGCTGCACGCGGTCCACGTTGGATGCGAAGGTTGCAATGATGATGCGGGTCTGCTTGTGTTCCTGGAAAAGCCGGTCAATGGTGATGCCCACCGTCTTCTCAGAGGCGGTGTAGCCCGGGCGCTCCGCATTGGTCGAATCACACATCAGCGCGAGCACGCCCTTCTTTCCCAGCTCTGCAAAGCGCTGCAGATCGATGGCGTCGCCGTAAACCGGCGTGTAGTCTACCTTGAAGTCACCAGTGTGAATGATGGTGCCCGCCGGCGAAGTAATGGCAAGGGCCGCCGCATCGACGATACTGTGATTGGTCTTGATGAACTCCACCTTGAAATCGCCCAGCGTCACGGTCTGACCGAACTTCACAACCTTGCGCTTGGTCGAGCTCAGCATGCTGTGTTCTGCCAGCTTGTGCTCGATGATGCCCATGGTCAGCCGGGTTCCATAGACCGGAACCTTGATTTTCTGCAGTACATAGGGCAGCGCACCGATGTGATCCTCGTGACCGTGGGTGATCACAAAGCCCTTGACCTTGTCGATATTCTCCTCCAGATACGTCACATCCGGGATCACCAGATCAATTCCCAGCATGTCGCCTTCCGGAAAGGCCAGTCCGCAGTCGATCACGACGATACTGTCGCCGTATTCGATCGCGGTGATATTCATTCCGATCTGTTCCAGGCCGCCCAGGGGAATGATCTTTACGGCCTGCTCCAGTGCGGCCGGCTCAGCCTTCTTCTTCCTGCTCATCGCCGACCTCCAGATCTATTCCAAGTTCATTCAGTGTATCTGCAAACAGCGTCAGCACGCCGTCCAGTTCCCGGTCATCCTCTACGATTTCGTAGACCGGCTCCGATCCATCCTCTCCGGTTTCCTCACGGAAAACCAGCGCGATGCCGTCTCCTTCTTCTTCATCTGTCACAAGCAGATAATTCCGCCCCGCCAGCGTGGCGGTATCCAGTACATAAAACGTCTCCGGAGTTGTTCCATCCTCCGGCATAAAAACAATTTTTTCCATACTCTCCTTTATCTGGCTATGCAAGCCGGTTTCTATTATTGTCCATATAATCCTGCAGGATCAGACTCGCAGCGATGGCGTCCACCTGTGCCTTGCGCTGCGCCCGGTCCGTCAGGCCCATCTGATCCAGGATCTCATCCGCTTCCACGGTCGTCAGCCGCTCGTCCACAAGCTCCACCGGCAGTCCCGTTCTCTTGCGTACCTTTTCGGCAAAAGCACGCGCAGCCCGGGCTCTTTCTCCCTCCGAGCCATCCATGTTCAGCGGCAGGCCGACCACAATCTGCGTCACGGCATTCTCGCGCGCCAGCTCCTCAATTCGCGCAAGTGTGTGCCGCAGCTTGCTCTCCCGGTCTCTGCGGATAATCTCCCTGGGCCACGCGCTCTGAAGCAGTGCGTCAGAAAGTGCCACACCGACCGTCACAGAGCCGTAGTCCAGCCCCATCAGCATTATTTCCATTTATTATTGCGGATGTACGCCTCCAGGATCTCCTCCACCAGTTCGTCGCGCTCCACCTTCATGATCAGGCTTCTCGCACCCATGTAGTTGGTGATATAGGTGGGGTCGCCGGACATGATGTATCCGACAATCTGGTTGACCGGATCATAGCCCTTCTTCGAGAGCGCCTCATACACAACAGAGAGCACCTTCTTCACGCCGCTCTCCTGCTCGGACTCTACCTTGAAGTACTGTGTATTGCCCAGATCCTGATCTGTATATCTGCTGACATCATCCATCTGATGAACCTCCCGCGCACATTGCGCAATGTCCTGTTTACATACTTCTTTTCATAATACCTTATTTCCGGGATGCCTGCAAATTTTTGCTCTCCGGTGGATCACTG
>JAFTFP010000296.1 GCA_017449485.1 Lachnospiraceae bacterium | reverse complement strand
GTACTGCGACCGCGTCATCATTCTCAACCGGGGTAAGAAGCTCGGTGAGGGCTCCCCGAAGGAGATGATCGACATTTACAAGCAGGTTCTGGTGGGACAGTATGATCCGGACCGGAAAGCGGATGACAAGGAGCCGCCGGAGCACGCGGACTTCATGAACCCGAATATGCTGGAATATGGATCGGACAAGGCCCACATCACCCACTGCGATATTCTGGACGAGACCGGTGCGTCCAACGCGGTGATCATGAAGGGAACGGCCTGCACCTTTGTCATGGACGTGGAATTCCGGGAAGACATCGAGTCGCCGATTTTTGCCTTTACGATTAAGAACAAGTACGGCGTGGAGATCACCGGCACCAATACCATGTTTGAAAAGGCCTTTCTGGAACCGGTCTCCAAGGGAGAAAAAAAGCGGATCTGCTTTAAACAGGAGATTCACCTGCAGGGCGGCGACTACCTGATTTCCTTCGGCGTGACCGGCTTTGAGCGGGAAGATTTTACGGTTTATCACCGGCTGTATGACGCGCTGAATCTGCACGTCGTCTCTTCAAAGGATACGGTCGGTTATTACGATGTGGAAAGTGTTGTGACGGTGGAGGATCTGAAGCAGTGAAAGAAAAAATCGGACAGGTAACGCTGGATTATACCTGGTATCCCGGAGAAGATCTTTACTGTGACGGAGCGGTGGAAAAGGAGCTCCTTGAGCTGGTGATGACAAAGGATCCTGCGTCCTATGACCAGATCATCCGGGAGCGCAGAGACTGGCCCACGCTTTATCATCTCTCTCCGCAGCGGGGCAATATCGTCAGCTGGCTTCCCTTCGGCGGCACGGAGAAGGTGCTGGAGATCGGAGCGGGACCGGGCGCCATTACCAGCGCGCTGGCACCTGTGGTCGGGCAGATCACCTGTGTGGATCTGTCCAAGGTCCGCTCGCAGATCAATGCCTATCGGAATCAGAACTGCGCCAATCTGGAAATCAAGGTGGGAAACTTCGAGGATATTGAGCCGCACCTGGACTGCGATTACGATTACATTTTCCTGATCGGCGTATTTGAATATTCAACCCTGTACATTCATGACCGGATGCCGTTCCATGAAGAGCTCAGACGCATCCTGCGTCACAGAAAGCCGGGCGGCCGGGTGGTGATCGCCATCGAAAACCGCACGGGCATGAAATATTTTGCCGGCTGCGCCGAGGATCACACGGGGCGGTATTTTGACGGAATTGAGGGGTATCCGGATCCGTCCGCACCGGCCAGAACCTTCTCCAGAAGAGGTCTGGAGCGGATTCTGTATGAGTGCGGAGCGGGCGAGTATTCCTTCTACTATCCATACCCGGATTATAAGCTGATGCACACGCTGTATTCAGATGGACGTCTGCCCGCCTGCGGCGAACTGACGGACAATATCCGCAATTTTGACCGCGACCGGCTGCTTCTGTTTGACGAGAAGAAAGCTCTGGATGCTGCGATCCGGGAGGGTGAGTTCCCGACCTTTGCCAACTCCTACGAGGTGGTGATCGGCCCGCCGCCGGCGGTGCGCTACTGCCGGTTCTCCACGGAGCGGGCACCGAAGTACCGGATCCGCACGGTCTTTTCAGGGCAGGAGGTTTTAAAGCTCCCGGAGCATCCGGACGCGCGGGAGCATGTGCGGAACATGGAGGCGATGGGCCGGAAGCTGGCTGAGCGGTTTGAGGGGAGCGGACTTTCCATCGCGGCCTGTCGGTATGATGCGGCGCGCGGCGCGGCGGTATTTCCGCTTGTTCCGGGCATCAGTCTGACGCAGCTTCTGGATGAGTGCCTTCGAGAGGCAGACACAGAGGAGCTGTGCCGCATTTTGACTTTATATCATGATTTCATGGCCTATCGGCAGGAGGTGCCGGCGGCGGATCCGGATATGATTTTCGCCAACATTCTGGTCAGTCAGCAGCAGAACGGCTCGCAGAGC
>JAFTFP010000295.1 GCA_017449485.1 Lachnospiraceae bacterium | reverse complement strand
TCCTTGATCATGACGGCGGAGTCGTGTCTGACATCTTCTTCAACCAGTTTTAAGAGGTATTCTTTTGCCTGTTCAGAGGTCAGTCCCGAAATTCGTTCGAGTTCCTGTTTACGCTGTTCGTCAAGCTTTGCAACTTCTTCCCTCTGCCTGCGCAGAGTTTCTTCCTTTGACTGCAGACTCTGCTCTTTTCTTTCAAGAGTGTCTGAGCGCTTATCGAGTGCCTCTTCCTTCTGCTGATTTCTGCGTTCCGCGCGCTGCACCTCACTGCGACGGTTCCGAATCTCTTCTTCCAGCTCATTTCTGGTCCGGATGGATTCCTCCTTCGCTTCAAGGAGTGCTTCACGCTTCTTTGCTTCAGCAGTTGTCAGTGCCTCGTCAATGATCGCTCTGGCTTTCTCTTCCGCGTTTTCCATTTTCAGCGCGGCCTGTTTCTTCTCATAATTCCTGGTCAGGATCGAAGTAACAGGGATTGAAACAGCGAGTGATGCAATCACTGCAATGATGATACCCAGCATTACAGGAGCACCTCCTTTATTAAGTTTTCATTGTACAAATTCGGCAAAATACAACATTAAAATATTAAACACAAACAGTAGCAATGTCAAGTTCTCATGGCCCGCCTGATCAGCTCCGGATCAAAGCCGCGGCGGTAAAGAAAGGCCGCCATCTTCTGGATTCCGGCATAGTCAGCCGTCTCCGGATCAAAATGTTTTTTTTCAAGCAGCTGCCGGATCTGCTGCAGCTGTTCCTCCTGCAGTTCTTCTTCCGGACAGGTGGAAATCACTTCCTCAATCAGATCGGCGTCCACCCCCCGGCTCAGAAGATCCTGCCGGATGCGCGCAGCGCTTCTGTCCTGCATGTGTGCCTGGAAATAGTGCTCTGCAAGGCGCCGGTCATCCAGATACCGCGCCTCTTTCAGTGATTTCACAGCGTCTCTTACCAGCTCTTCCGGATAGCCTTTTCTGAGCAGCTTCTCACTCAGCCTGCGCTCCGTATAGTCCTGGCTTCCGAGTAAAGCCGCACTCTCCTGCAGGATTTCTTTTCTCAGCTGTTCCCGAATAACAGACCAGACGGAGTCCGAAATCTCCGTGCCCTCCTCGATTCCGTACAGACGGACATCCCGGACGGACAATACGAAGAAATCTCCTCCGTCTGTCGTAATCCTGCATCTGGTCTTCCCTTTCGGGACGATAGATGTCACAATCATTTCTCTTCAGCGGCCTCCGCCCCTGCAGGTGCTGCACTTCTGGCTCCATCCGGATCCAGACCGTAATGTTCACGCACGGCGCGGTCGATCTCCGCCAGCGTCTCCGGGTGATCTGTCAGATACTGCTTGGCGTTCTCTCTGCCCTGTCCGATCTTCTCACCCTTGTAGTTGTACCAGGCACCGCTCTTGTTGACGACATCGATGCCTGCTGCCAGATCCAGCACATCTCCCACATAGGAGATGCCCTTGCCGAACATGATGTCGAACTCCGCCTCCTTGAACGGCGGCGCAATCTTATTCTTGACGACCTTCACGCGCGTGCGGTTTCCGATCACTTCTCCGCTCTGTTTGAGGGACTCAATTCTTCTGACATCGAGACGCACAGAAGAATAGAATTTCAGTGCGCGTCCGCCGGTGGTCGTCTCAGGGTTGCCGAACATGATGCAGACCTTCTCACGCAGCTGGTTGATAAAGACAACCGTGCAGTTCGATTTGCTGATGACTGCAGTCAGCTTGCGGAGCGCCTGGGACATCAGTCTGGCCTGCAGGCCGACGTGAGAATCTCCCATGTCGCCGTCGATTTCAGCCTTCGGAACCAGCGCAGCAACAGAGTCCACAACCACAATGTCAATCGCGCCGGAGCGCACCATGGTCTCTGTGATCTCCAGTGCCTGCTCGCCGGAATCAGGCTGGGAAATATACAGGTTGTCAATATCCACGCCGATATTTCTGGCGTAGACCGGGTCCAGCGCATGCTCTGCATCAATAAAGCCCGCAATGCCGCCGCGCCGCTGCACTTCAGCGATCATATGCAGCGTGACCGTCGTCTTACCGGAGGACTCCGGCCCGTAGATCTCAACGATTCTTCCCTTCGGAATACCGCCCTGCCCCAGCGCGATATCCAGGCTCAGCGACCCGGTCGGAATCGTCTCCACATTCAACATATTCGAGGGATCGCCCAGCTTCATGACGGCGCCCTTGCCGTACTGTTTTTCAATCTGGGAAATTGCCGCATCCAATGCTTTCAGCTTATCATTCTGATCCATGCTCATCTTTCTTCTCCTTCTGCAGCGCCGGCCGGAAACTGTGGCTTTAGCCGGGCCGGCAGTTCTCCGAACATTTG
>JAFTFP010000294.1 GCA_017449485.1 Lachnospiraceae bacterium | reverse complement strand
CAAACTATAGCGATGAAGCAGGAATCCCATGCCTCTGCAGGCGGTTGGAGGTTCAACAGAGGTGAACCATGCTGCTCAGAATTGACAGTGAAGCTGAACTATATAATCCCTATGATCCGACGCAGACCCGGATCAATGATAAGGTATACAGTTATCTGAAATCCTTCTGCACAGAAGCGGATTACGAGAAGCATTTAAGCGACACACTGCAGATTATCTGCAGCGAGCCTGTGGATATCAACAGATTCAGAAGCGTCCTTGAGGCGGAGGTCCAGAAGGATCTGGACGAGTTTGACCGACAGATCGCACAGAACCGCAAACGGGTCATCCTGGGCTATGTGATCGGAATTGTACTGAGTGCTGCAGGCGTCGTCCTTGCGCTTCTGCTCGACCAGGTTCTGCTTGCCATCATTTCCTTCCTCGGGACGTCCGCCGTCAGCGATGCCTTCACCACCCACAGCAGATTAAATCCGGAAATCAGACGCCAGAAAAAGCTGATGGAGCCCCTCCGCGAACTCAAGTTTGAGGTGATCCGGCAGTAAAGCAGCAGCGTCATTCATTCATCTGATTTCAGCCAGCAGGTCTAACAGGCCTTCGAAATCTCTGCAGATGGGCATGCCGATGAAGTCCTTCCGGCATGCCTTTTCCAATGTCTGAGAAAGATCAAACCCGGGCTCACTCAGTGCCGCACCGAGCATCGTATTCTCTTCCAGGATCCGGCGCGCATCCGGATTGTCCATCAATTCACGCACACTCGAGGCCGCGCCATATTTTGCCTGATGCAGACGCACAGTCGGCTCATAGATCAGCCTGTAGGTCCCGGCAGACAGCTCAGCACAAGCATATAAACCATTTTGGTCAAAATCCGGCCCGCCCGCAGGCGCCTCCAGAATCTGAACAGTCTGCACCTGCGCGAAAGGCAGGCGCAGGGCTGCCTTACAGTTAAAAGGAACCCTGCACAGATATTCCACCTTGCCGTCTTTGCGGATCTTCCAGTGGGAGCGGATCAGTCCGGTCGCGCTGTCATAAAAAGCATCCGCCTCGCAGACTCTACGGTTCACCTCGGGCTGCAGGACAAAATGCGTAAAGCCGGGATGCTCTTCCTCCGGATGGATCCCGGCCATATTCCGATACATCCACTCAACGATTGAACCATAGGAATAATGATTCATACTGTTCATATGCGTCCGGTTGATGTGTCCGTCCGGCAGGACGCTGTTCCACCGCTCCCAGATGGTGGTCGCACCCATGGAAACCGGGTAGAGCCAGCCGGGACATTCCGGATTCATCAGCAGACGGTCGACTGTCCGCCTTCCAGCTGATAACAGGGCGGCGGACATCATAGCCCATTCCCTGCGCAATGTGATTGACTTTCAGATCGGTAATAATCATTCCGCCCTCGCTTTCCGATTACCTTATACCGAAGAAGAATCAAACGAAATAGTGATACATATCCTCAGAGGGAATGTAATACACAGGGAGGCTGCCCCCTGTCACTTCCGGCAGCCAGTCAGCCGTATACCGCATGCCGAGCTCTTCCCAGTTGAAGTGGCCGAGGGTGATGAGCGCTTTATTCTGCCCCAGCTGTACGGCGTCGCGGACGTAGGCCGGCAGGGTCCAGTCGATGGTTTCACCCGGCAGAACCAGATCGATTCCCTGCTCTTCATAGTAGCGCATGATTTCCACACTGTATTCCTTCAGGTCGCCATGATGGTTTACTTCAGCACCGGGCCCGGGCTCCGGCCGGGTATTCAGATGCCCGACAATCGCCAGCTTCCGGATCGTCATGGCTTCATCGCCGATGTAGCGGATGCCATTGAGGCCGATGGTATCCCGGAGCTGCGCCAGGATCTCACCAAGGCGTTGGGGCGCCGGCAGCGTGACGATGAAATGCATGAACATTTTCATCGAAGGATCCGGCACGGCATAATCTTCCCAGCCCATATACCGGAGGACGCCGTTGAAGATACCGTCGGGATTGTGCGCATGCATGTGATCGTGATCCCGCCAGATCGCGATGCCGTGTTCCTGCAGCAGCGCCTGCTTGCGCGCATAGACCTCATTTAGAAAATCCTCCCGCCAGCCGGGGCAATCCAGAGAGGTATAATTGGTCGGCTCATGTACAATAATCAGATTGCAATGCTGCTGGATTGCCTGCTCCACCACGCGAATGGTCGGCGACATGGCGACGGCGACACCCGTACATTCATCTGCCGGATTTCCGCACTTGAATTCATCACAGCCGCAGTGCCCCTCCAGATGCGGGTGATAGCGCAGCACAGCATCAATCACTTCCTGAATGGTCATAGTTTTCTCCTTCTTTCGACTAAATGAAATATCCTCCACCTATAGCGGCAGGGATTACCGCCAGAGATAATCATCCGGCATGTTTATGTCATACAGGCCGATAAGGCCATAATATTGACTTCGTCAGAGTGCGGAAAGTGAATCTTCCATCTGTTTTCTTGTCCTGTAAATTGTAGTGAACTGAGTTGAAATCTTCGGAATTCAATACAGTTCCAGCCGCGGCGCTTGTTATAAATGTGTTGAACTGCGTAGAAATTCATGAAATTCAATACAGTTGCGGCCGCGGCGCTTGTTATACATGCGTTGAACTGCGTAGAAATTCATGGATGTCAATACAGCTGCGGCCGCGGCGTAATGTGCGTCTGTATTGAATCAAGAAAAAAGTTCTGAAATGCAATACATTTCTAGTTAAAGTGCAAACTACGTTCGTATTGAATCAAGGAGAGAACACCGCAATTCAATACTTTTCGGGTAGCAGCACCTGCTATACTTGTATTGAACTGAAAAGAAGGGGCTAAATTTAATACATTTAGGAAGCATGGATTCCCTTAGGCCTTCAGATCATCCGGAAACAGAAAATCCCGCCGGAGTGGGGCTCCGGCGGGATTGCTTGTCCCTGTAATTTCCGTAATGATCTGCAATTACAGCAGTGCCTTGATGCAGGCCTCAACATCGGCCATATCCGCGGTGGGCTCGAAGCGGGCGACCACGTTGCCCTCGCGGTCCACGACGAACTTGGTGAAGTTCCACTTGATGTCCTGCTTCTTATCCCAGTCGGGATCTGCCTTCGCAAACATCTCCTCGAGCAGTGCCTTGTACGGATGATCGGTGAAGCCCTCGAAGCCCTTCTGAGACTTCAGATAGGTGTACAGCGGAAGCTCGTTCTCTCCGTTGACGTCCGACTTCTTCATCTGCGGGAAGGTCGTGTTGAAGTGAACGGTGCAGAACTCGTGAATCTCGTCATCCGAGCCGGGAGCCTGTCCGCCGAACTGGTTGCAGGGGATATCCAGAATCTCCAGCCCCTTGTCGTGATAATCCTTGTAGAGCTGCTCAATCGGTGCATACTGAGGCGTGAAGCCGCAGCCGGTCGCTGTATTCACAACCAGAATAACCTTTCCCTTGTAGTCTGCGAGATTCAGCTCCTCGCCTTTTCCTGTGATTAATGTGTAATCGTAGATCATGATGTGCTCCTCTCTGCCGTCCCTGTGCGGATCGGCGCTTTCATCAAAAATATTTTCGGATTACTTTCTAACAAAGATGCACTCTGCACCATTGTTGTTCCAGCAGATGGTGTTGTCGTCCTGCACTGCGAAAAAGCCCTGCATGGCTGTGTCCTGATCCATGGCGCTCTCATCTCCGGCCTCACCGGTCCAGGCGTCAAAGTAGTAGAGGCTCCTGGTGCTCAT
The DNA here is from genome assembly GCA_017449485.1 of Lachnospiraceae bacterium. Classification (GTDB taxonomy): domain Bacteria; phylum Bacillota; class Clostridia; order Lachnospirales; family Lachnospiraceae; genus CAG-791. The sequence continues at coordinate 3,994 of JAFTFP010000294.1, read as the reverse complement.
CTCGTACTGACCGTAGATCAGATAACCGGCCTCTTTTCCGCCTTCGCCCTTCGCCGTAATGTGGAGCTGGTATACGCTGCCTTCCTCCGGCATATCAATGGTCATGGATGCCGCGCCGTCCTCTGTCGCCCAGTCACCGCCAAGATCGGGATATTCCACAACAAATTCCTTGTCGAAGACCACCGGCACCGGATCCCAGCCGTAGTCCTCAAATGCTTCAATGACTACGCCGGTGTTTTCGGAGTACTCGTGCATGACACTGGAGAGCACATCATTGTAATCGTACTGGGACTCCATGAAAGCTGCCTTCAGTTCCGGATCAATACCGAAGATTTCTTCTACGGATGCGCTGTAGTTGGAGCCATCCTCGACAATATCCATGGAAGTCACTTCATAACCATCTGCCGTCTTCTTCAGGTGTGCAACACCCGGATACTCACCGCCGCTTCTGGTCAGCAGCGTCGTGCCGCGAAGGGAGTAATTCTCAATCATGAACCGGCCCCAGACTTTGATATCTTCCGGATCGGAATCATCCTCGCGCAGGATATCAAAGGCGGGAAGCATCAGATCCGCCGGCTCGTAGTTCTTTCCCATGTTTTCCTTCATGTAGAGCCAGATTGGCTGAATATACGGGTTCTCGCCGGTGTACTCATATTCGGGCAGTGCCTCCTGAGCCGCCTCAGCCTCCCCGGTCTTCTGGAATTCAGGCCACTCCTCGCCGATCTGCATATACAGGTTCGTTCCCTCGATGGTGTACTCGCCGAGAATCTTTCCGTTGGAAGCATCGATCAGCTGATAGGAAGACCAGACAATCTTCTTCTCCTCCTGGCCGTCGAGCGCCAACGTGCCGTAGTGATCCTCGCTGAGCGTCACCGAACCCGAGACCTCGGCCTTCGTCCACTCATCCTCGACGCCTGCCTCCCGGACATAGGTACCGGGTACATAAGCGAATTCCTGCTGAGGCTCAAAATCGTCAAAAGTCAGCGAATCCGCAATATCCGCGATGGCATCCGAAACCGGAATATCGATGGCGTCATCTCCGCCGAAGTGGCTTGTGACCTCCATCAGGAACGTGCCGCCGTTGTACTCCGCAGCAGTCAGGTGCTCGCCCATACCGCTGGTTCCCTCTTTCGCAGCAAGCGTGCGCCAGTAGCACCAGCCGTATTCGCCGAAGAATCCTTCACGTCTGGAAGTATTCGCATCATCCCACTCCGCTGTCCGATCGCCGAGAACCTCCTGCGGCATCTTGTCCGGAATCACGCTGAAACCGATCATGTTTGTGCCGGCCGACTCGCCCATATAGACAAAATATGCCGCGCCGTCCGCTTCATTGACCTCGAACAGTTCCGGATCATAGCGCACGGACCAGCCATCGCCCTGGTAGGTTCCCGCTTCGGCTGCCGCCTCGGCCTCCCCGGCAGGTGCCTCCTCTTCCGCAGGCGCTGCTTCCTCTTCGGCCGGCGCTTCTTCTGCCGGAGCCTCTGCCTCTTCCACAGGCGCCTCTTCCACGGGTGCTGTCTCCTCCACTGCCGGCGCACTCTTTCCGCAGCCAGCCAGCAGGCTCAGCGTCACGAGCGAAATGCCCACAGCTGTCAATAACTTTTTCTTCATAATGCCTCTCCCTTTCTTCGAATTACGAACGGACGATGTCACCAACATTTATATTATACTTCAAACACGCTGTTTAATCACCGCTTTCGCCGGATTTTGAATAAGATGTCATGCTCAGATTTCCGCCGGCTGCGGGTCCGCGGGTCCGTTATATTTCAGACACAGCATCGTGATATCGTCAAACTGCTCGGCGCCGTCCACGAAGCGGTCCACATCCGCTCTGAGCTCTTTCAGAATGGTCTCGGGTGTTCTGTCCTGTACGGCATTCAGCGCCTGAATCAGCCGGTCCGTCCCGTAGAAAGCTTTGTCGGGATTGGACGCCTCCGGCACGCCGTCCGTGTAGACCAGCAGGACGTCGCCGGGGTTCAGCCGGATCTGATAATTGCTGTACTGCGCGTTTTCCATCCCGCCCAGAACAAAATTATGCTTATCCTTCAGCAGTGTATAGTCCTCCCCGGCAGGACCGATCACCGGGAACTCATGTCCCGCATTGGCACAGGCCATATTGCCGGTCTGCAGATCCAGGATGCCCATCCAGGCCGTTACAAACATCTTGACATCCTCTTCATCACAGAGCTGTTTATTCACCTCGGCAAAGATCTCCGCCGGCGTGCCGCCGCTCCGGGCCTGATTGCGCAGCAGAATCACAGAGGACATCATATAGAGCGCCGCCGGGACGCCCTTGCCGGACACATCCGCAATGATCAGCCCGAGATGATTCTCGTCGATCAGGAAGAAATCATAGAAGTCGCCGCCGACCTGTCTCGCGGGATCCATCAGGGCAAACAGGTCAAATTCGGACCGGTCCGGGAAAGCCGGAAATGTCTCCTTGAGCATGGCGGCCTGAATCTCGGAGGCAAGACCGAGCTCGGTATTCAGCCGCGCCTTTTCGGCGGTGTAGTGGGCCAGATCGTCCGTAAACTTCACCATGCGGGTCTGCATGCCGCGGATTTCCTGGTACAGGTCATTGATCTCGTCATTGGACCGGATGTCGACGTCGATGACGTCCTTCATCTCATATCTCTTCCTGCCTTCGTCGAAGCCCTGGAAACCGCAGGTCGCCTTGGCCAGCTTCTGAAGCGGCCGCACCGCAATCCACCGGATCAGGAAAATGCTGATGAGGATACTGATGATCGTCAGCATCAGAACCAGGAACAGACTGTTCAGCAGAAAGGCGCGGCGCTCCCGCATGACCACATTCATATCAATATCGATGCAGAGCTGTCCCACTGCCTCTCCGGTAATATCTGAATAGATCGGCTCACAGGCAGTGCAGAGCCAGCCGAAGCGGCTCTTATAGATGGTGGCCGGAATTCTCTCATTACCTTTATATTGTGCAAATTCCGGAATCGGCTCTTCAACGGTTCCGACGTCTAAAAGCCCCATCTCAGGATCAGCGATATTATAGGTCACGCCGTTCTCAACGTATTGTAAATAGGCGTAGGTTACCTCCTCACTCTCCTGAATAAATTCCAGGATGCCGACCAGATGATAGTAATCGTACCAGGCACTGGCATACCGGAGTTCCTCTTCGGTGATGGTCCCTTCTTCCCTGTCTTTCTCCAGTTGAGCGAAATATTCCTGGTCGAGAAGCGCACCTACCTGACGGGCCAGCCAGTTCTCCAGAATCTTCTCAGCCTGCGCGTCAATGGCCTGCTGACGAACTTTCTTGTATTCATCGCTGACCGTCAGCTCCCGGAAAAACTGGAAAACATCGCCGCTGACGAGCGACGCCCCGGTAGCAGCTGCTTCCTCTGCCTTCTTATAGTACTCCTCGCTGATCCGCCGGGCCTGCACCTGATAGGTAATCGTCACCAGGCCCCCTGTCACCAGGAGGATCATGCAGACAACCAGAAGATTCAGTTTCAGTCCCAGGGAAAACCGCCGGGGGCTTTTGCCATTTTTCATAAACGAATCCTTTCAGTACTTCACTGTTAAAATGATAGCTTTTTTAAGCGGAAAATTCCATCTTTCCACATGATTTCGCGCAATTTTCACCCTCTGGACTGATGAACTCAGATTGAAAGCGGGCAAAATCTGAAGGACCCGGTCGTTGACTGAATCAGTCATAATAAGTTCATAAAGAAACCTGCCCCGGGGCAGGTTCTCCAATATCTGTATTGCTGCGCTTTTTCTTTCTTTCGATCTGAAGGTGTTTACTGTGCCAGATCGAGTTCTACTGCGTCCGTAATCCGCATTTCGTAGAGAAGATACTCCATGTTTTCCAGGTCTTCCCGATCCGGAGTATTGTTCTTCTCAAACCGCTCCATCCACCGTTTTGCCAGCTGATCTGCCTGTGTGTTTTCCATATCTTGTATCCCCCCTCTCTACGCTCCACCACATATGATGCCACTGAAGGGAGAAAAAGGCAATCGGCATTTTG
>JAFTFP010000293.1 GCA_017449485.1 Lachnospiraceae bacterium | reverse complement strand
TGCTGCAGCGTTTCGGCGTTTACTCTGGGCGTGCCGAAAGTACGCGTCGCCGGGTCAATGACCGGATGACCGCCTTTGGTACACAGAACGATCTGATCTCTTTTCCCGGACGTGCGCATCCAATCGCCGATGGTCTTCTCGCTGGGGCTCTCTTCTTCCGGCCGGCTGGCACCGTAGACGTGTGCCGTATCAATCAGATTTCCCCCATTCTCTACCCATGCGTCCAGGATTCTGAAGGAAGTTTCCGAATCTGTTTCTGTTCCGAAATGACTGGAACCCAGTCCGACTGTGGTAACAGTGAGATCAGTTCCAGGAATCTTGATCTGTTCCATAAAGCGCTCCCTTCTGTATCAGTTTTTTTCACGTTCAAGAACGCCGCGGCGTTCTTGCCGCGCCGTGCTCGGTGCGTTAGCACCATCTTCATCTGAGCGCGGCTGCGATCCGCCGGAGGCTCAACTCAGTCGGGGATTCCCGACTGAGTTGAAGAATCCGGCACATTACCCTGCGAAGACCACGTGTTCAAACAGCTCATTCAGCTCAAATCCATTCACAGTATAGGGCCAGCCGTTCTCAGCGTCTTTATCCTGGAAGATACGGACCATTGTGCCGTCCTCTGTCTCGGCGTCGCAATAGGTCTCGCCGTCTGTGTACCGGAGAATCAGCTTCTCGCCTTTCGAAACACCGCAGGTCTTGCCGGTCAGTCTGCCCTTGTCATCCACACAGTCGAAGGATGTGGCCTTCTTCAGGGTTAATGTGAAGTCCGAAGTCGTCTTCCAGCGCTTATCGTCCGGAACCGGCATGCCATCCATTCCGGTATGGGCACGCTTTGTCACAAACAATGTGCTCAATACCTGGGCACGTGTTCCGATCCGGAACGAGGCCGGATCCGTGACCTGGCTGAACAACGAGCCTGAGTATTCTTCGGAATACGGAATGTCAAAGCTTTGTTCCACGGCATCTGCGGTGCCGACCAGTCTCGGTGTGCGTCCATTCAGGTCATAGATATAAGTCACTTCCCAGTCGTTTTCCTCCTGGCAGAGCACATACAGCCAGCAGCTGCCGTCCATGGTTCGCACCAGCATCGGGTCGAAGTCGTAAATATAGGTTTCCCAGCTGCGATCCTCAAAGATTTTTCCGTTCAATTCGATCTGGAGGCCGTCGTAGGAGCCGCTCTGATAGCTCTCCTCATCCTGGATCTCCGTGACCCGGAGTGTATCTATATCCCCCAGGCCGTCGAGATCGAATCGCAGATCTTCATAGGGCCGGAAATTCAGGACAAAGCCTTTTTCCGTTGCGCTGAAGCTGTCACTGAACAGTTCCGGATATTCGTCGAACAGGATCGTCACCTGCTGTCCGCCATAGGCATAGGCTGCCAGCTCGTAAGGATTGAAGAAGAACGTCACACCCTGTGGATCCAGCACCCAGTTGTAGGCGTATTGGTAATTCTCCTCATCCAGGTTGACCTCCGCGTCCGGATCAGCCTCGACGGAGTAATGATCCATGGTTCCCTCGAGGTCAAACCAGATCTCGTACTCGCGATCCGGATCGTCGTATGCCTTACGCAGTTCTTTGATCAGCGCCTGCTTCAGCTTCCGGTTGTTCTTAGCCGGAATAAGATCTGAGAGCATGATTTCCGTGCCGGCCTTCGCATCGAAGCTTGTGCCGTACCAGCCGCTGTAGCCGTGAGCGCCTCCGCCGTACCAGTCTGTCACACGCACGAAGCTCACCACGTCCTCATCCACCCGGCGCAGGCAGATCTTCTCTTTGTCCGCAAATGCCTCGTAGAAGGGATATCCTTCCTTCTTCATCTCATCAATCTGGGATAGGATGTCTTCAATCGTATGATCTGCAAGCCGGACTCTCGCCTGATTGTAGCGATCCAGGGCATGCTTCAGTTCCGGATACGCCTCAGCAGATGCATCCGTGAGCTTCAGCTGCGCGTAATTCACGTCATAGACCATCTTCGATTCGCCGTCGATTTCATCGTACTTATACTCATATTGCTGATGAATCCAGACTTCGGGGCTCCCGGAAGCTGCGGCTGCCGTTTTCGCCGACGTCTCTTTTTTCACCGAGGTCGCAGCGAGCACCGGCATCGCACCGACAAACGTACCTGTCAGCAGCACTGCGGCCAGACAGATGCCTGAAATCCGGGCTGATATTTTTCCAAGCTTCGTTTTTTTCAGTGTCTTTTCACCCATGCCCTTTTCCACCCTCAAATTTAAACTTCATACAGCCAGCTGTATCGTTACGATGAAGCGCTGTTATAAAAGAATTTCTTCCAGACTCCGCTTCGGCACATAATGTGTATCGTTTCCGTCCCGATAATAATTTGTATTTCCGTCCTGCACTTCAACAATCCGGATTTCCTCATCCGGCTTGCCGAAAGCGACGACCAGCATCGGATGAATGTTCTCCGGAAGGCCGAGGGCATTCCGCAGGCTGTCCGCAGCAAAGTTGCCGATCATGCATCCCCCGAGGCCCTCTTCTGCAGCGGCCAGCAGCATGGTCTGGGCGACAATGCCGATGTCCCGCTGATACCGGGCAAGGCTGGGATCGATCGTATCATCCTGGCAGATTACGATGAAAGCGCTCGGCTCCTTGCCGGGATGCGGAAGCGTCAGTTCCGGCAGCGCCTTGGCCCAGTGCGTCTCGCCCTGAATGCGCTCAACCATTTCTTCATCGCAGGCGATGAAATACTTCAGCGGCTGCTTATTTACGCTGGATGGGCAAAATCTGGCGCATTCCACATAACTCTTCAGCTGCTCTTCCGTGAACTTGTATGAATGATCGTATCCTCTGTAACTTCTGCTGGCTTTCACAAGGTCGTAAATCATCTGATACCTCCCTGATCTAGATACTGAAATTCTCCACTTCAAACTCCTCTTCATAAAGAGCCAGAAGCGCTTTTCTATAATCCTTTTCCTTCACCAGGATGTAGTCGGTGTCGTAGGTGGAAACGGCCAGAATGCCGATATCTTCCAGCGCCAGAATTTCAGTGATGCGCGCCAGCACACCGATCAGATTGAAATCCAGCGGCCCGGCTACGCGGAAAGCCTTGTAACCGTCTTCTCTGCTTTCCGTATTTTCCGGCACATCTTCGGTGCGGCAGATGAGGGAGCATTCTTCGTCTGTGCAGGAAAAGAAGGTGAACGGACGGGACAGATCCACGGCAGAACCATCTTTCAGACGGCAGGCTGAAAAGGCCCCCTCCAAAGGGGTGATCACTTTTCCGTGACTGCGCATCCAGCTGAGGGCATCCAACGGCAGTACTTCCACTGAGCGGATACCGCTTTCAAAATAATAGGTGCCGTTCAGGCGGATGCTCTCCTCATCCCGGTCAAACTCATGCAGACCGTATCCAGCCGGATAGGTGTCGGCAATGCCTTCTGTCACATAGCCGCCAGTCATGGTTACGCGCACGGGTTTGTCCTGATACTGTGATAAGCTCATAAAACTCCAATCTTCCTGTTTCAGTTCATTTTAGTTCGAAATTCAGTTTCAGCTTTCTGTAAAGATTATATCCTAAATACTCTCTTTCTGCTCTTCTCTGGCCCAGATCCGGATCAGCGGGATGATCAGAAGCAGCAGCGCAGCGACCATGATATAGCCGGCGCGCATGCCCAGGGCATCAGCAACCCCGCCGATGAGGACCGGGCCCAGAAACATACCGATGCCGTAAATAGCCTGGTAACAGCCCATGGCGGTCGATCTCTGATCACCGGGGAAATGCCGGATTGAAAGGCCCATGAACATGGCGGAAAGACTGCCGGTGCAAAATCCGCCCAGCCCCTGCAGGATAAATAATACCGGCAGATTCGGTGAAAATGGAATGCATAGTGTCAGAATACTGAGAGCGATGACGCGGATTAACATGTAGCGCTGCTCTCCTGCTTTGTCGGCAGATGCGCTGCTTACAGTCAGGGCGCCGAGCATACTCATGGCAATATCAACGATGCTCAGTGCGCTTCGATGCCAGGACACTGCGCCGTATTCCGCAGCCAGAAGCGGTGTAAAGCCGGAAACCATGCCGGAGATATAGAACTGTCCGATCAGCATGGCGCAGGACATGCACAGGAGCTGTTTATTGCGGATGACCTTCAGAAAGCCGGCCAGTGTCATGGGCTTGCGGTTTTCCGGCACGTTTTCTTCGATAAACAGGCTGAAAATAAAAGCGATGACAGCCCCGACTGCTCCAATGACGAACATGGCGCGGTAGCCGCTGAAGATCAACAGGGCTATGCCGGCCAGCAGCATGCCCAGAAGCCGCCCCAGATTGTTGATTGCGCTCAGACTGCCCATGGCGTGCGTCGACTTACCGGCCTGGAAATAGCTCGAATACAGGACTGTAATGATGACCCAGGAAGCTGCAGCCAGTCCCGCCGTCCCGCGCGCGGCGACCATCAT
>JAFTFP010000292.1 GCA_017449485.1 Lachnospiraceae bacterium | reverse complement strand
GCTTTAAGATGACCTCCAGAAGCTCTTCGATATTGACGCTGCTGATGTTCATGGTCACCTGTCTTCGATCCATCTTGGACAGAGAAAGCAGCTCCGCGATGATCTTGTTTTCGCGGTCAATTTCAGTATCAATGTCCTGCAGGAATTCCCGATACATTTCCGGCGGCACCTCTTCCTGCTGCAGCAGAGAATCCGCCAGTACCTTCATGGAAGTCATCGGTGTCTTCAGTTCGTGGGAGACGTTGGAGACAAACTCCTGACGGGATGCGTCCAGTGCGCGCATGCGGCCCAGTACCTGGTTAAAGGCATCTACGATATGCTCTGTCTCAAGATAATCGTTCACCTTCACCGGATCGCTGGTATAGCCCGCACGGACTTCGCTGATGGCCTTGGTAAGTCTGTCAAAGGGTCTTAGAAGAAGCTGTGCGGAAAGAATGGTAATCGCCAGGATGACCAGCATCAGAATAATCTGAATCAGTGTGGCCCGTCTTCCCAGCGTATCGATGGTCGCGACAATGGAATCCGTCGATATGCTGGCCAGAATGACGCCCCGCACGGCTTCACTGGCCGCCGTCTGTCCCCAGGTATACTCACTGGATTCCAGCGACGGTGTCTCCGCGATGGGGACAATGACATCGATATAATTATCTGCCTTGACATAATTGGAAGTCTGCCCCGAAGAACCTTTCCGCAGGCAGTTCACGACGTCCTCCGAGATAATGATCTTTCCTTCGGACATATCGAACGTATCCTTGACAACGCGAAGCTGTTCATCAATGATCAGAACCCGCCCGTCATACATGGACGAGAACTGGGTCAGTTCGGCATTGATGATGTCGTTCTCAGGATGATCCAGATAGTCATAGTTGATCAGATGATTGGCCAGCACGCGCAGCTGTGTAGAGACCTCCGACGTGCGGACATTGACCACCCGCTGTTCATAGTTGCTTAAGATGGCAATCCGCATGATGCTGCAGGGAATAATGCCGATCAGCAATGAGAACAGGATGATCCGGATCTTCAGACTCCGCAGCAGCGGAAACCGGTGATAGAGTTTGCGCAGATATTTGATCATTCCGGTGCGCTCTTACGCCTTGGCGGCATGTTCTTTGTAATAATAGCCGACGCCCCATTTGGTCTGGACATAGATCGGCTCAGACGGATTGGGTTCAATCTTCTCACGAAGTCTTCTGACATGAACATCCACGGTTCGCTCATCACCCGGAAAATCCGGTCCCCAGACCAGCTGCAGCAGCTTCTCACGTCCGTAGACCTTGCCCGGATGCGTCATAAGAAGATCAAGCAGCTCAAACTCCTTGGAAGTCAGCTTGATTTCCCGATCCTCGATTTCAAACCGTCTGTCTTCCCGGTACAGCTTCAGATTACCGCTTACCACGACATCCGGCTTCTCACTCTCCCGCACAGCTGAGCGGGCGCTGCACCTTCTGAAAATGGCCTTGATGCGCGCCTTGACCTCCAGAATATTAAACGGCTTGGTAATATAATCATCGGCGCCGTACTCCAGGCCCATGATCTTGTCCATATCCTCGCCCTTGGCCGTCAGCATGATGATCGGCAGACCGGAAAACTCTCTGACCTGCTGGCAGACCTCCAGTCCGCTGATCTTGGGCAGCATCAGGTCCAGCAGCATCAGATCGTACTGGGTGCTTCCGGCCATCCGGACCGCTTCCTCGCCGTCATAGGCACAGTCAACCTGATAGCCCTCCTGCTCCAGAGAAAAGCGCAGTCCCTTCACAATCAGTTTCTCATCATCTACTATCAAAATCTTAGACATTTTCTACCTGTTATCCTCTTGATTATCTATCTGACAATAATATAGTCCTTCAGCTTATCATAGCTCGCCTGCTTGATCCCCGGCACCTTCATCAGGTCCTCTGCTGCGGTGAAGCGCCCGTGCTCCTGCCGGTAATTCAGGATTGCCTGCGCCTTGCCGGGCCCGATCCCCGGAAGTGTCTCAAGCATGCTCCGATCCGCAGTATTCAGATCTACTTTTCCTGTGCCCGGACTGTCTGCCTGCTCCCCGGAAGACCACTCTGCGCTTTCGCTGCGGTCCGGAATATAGAGCTTTTCTCCGTCCGTTAAGACAAGTGCCTGATTTACATAGGATGTGTCCGCGTCTGGAAGAAACCCGCCGGCTGCTTCCACCGCTTCATAAACCCTTGTTCCCTTCGGGAACTCATAGACGCCTTCCCGTGCAACCTGGCCGCACACAAAGACACAGACGGTCTCCGGAACCGTTTCCTCTTCACCGGAGTCTTCCGCTTCGGCTTGAACGTCAGCCGGTTCGATCTGCCGGGAAGCATTCTGCTCCTCGAGAATCACCACAGGTTCCGGTGCTTTTCCGCAGGAGAAGACACCTGCGTCCACAGCGGCCACCAATGCCGAAAGAACCAGCCATTTCGCGATCTGTGCATTTACTTTCATCCGCAGTTTCCTCTCTCAGCTGCTGCCGGGAGGTCCCCCACTGCGCATGGTTCTATTTTAGTAGACTGCCTGAAAAAAAACAATGCCGGACTCCTTTTGGTGCGGAATCCGGCATTGAATTAATTATTTCAGTCGCCGGAGCCCTCCGGCAGCTGAGCTGATATATCAACATATTCTGGCGTCTCTATTTCCGGCACCTCCTGCGGACTGCCGGTCAGCTGCAGCAGGATCTGCTGCTCGAGCTTGCGCAGCTCCTCCCCTGCATCTGCGCCGTTCCAGACATTGGAGAGCGTGTTCTCCACAAACATCCAGAAGTTGGAGGTCTCCGGCATCTTGGAAATCGGCACGCTGTCCGCGTAAGCCGCATAAAAGCCGTTCATATGCTCGTCCTTGTACGGATATCCCGCTGTTGCAGGCGCCTTTCCGCTGCGCTCATAGAGTTCACCGGGACTTAGCAGCAGATACTGGATGAAACGGTTGGCCGCCTCCTGATGCTCGGAGTATCCGTTCACGACCAGGCAGTCCGTGATGGACATCGTACGGGTAGTCAGTGAATCGGTCATATCCGGCAGCTGAAGAACGCCGTATTCG
>JAFTFP010000291.1 GCA_017449485.1 Lachnospiraceae bacterium | reverse complement strand
TCGGTGATGGCAGAGGTCACGTAGTCTGCCGCGTCCTTGGCGGCGTCGGTACCGTTGCCCATACATATGCCGATGTCGGCCGCGCGCAGCATGGGGATGTCGTTGGGCGCATCGCCGGCAGCGAAGGTATTTTCAACAGGAATGTTGTAGTAGTCGCAGAGGAACTGCAGGGCAGTGCCCTTGTCCACGTCCGCAGTCACGATCTCGAGCAGGTATTCGGACGACTGGTAGGCGTTGACGATACCCGGGAAGGCAGCCAGGATTTTGTCCCGAAGGACGGGCAGCAGCTCGGTGTGATGCTGCGTGATGGCCAGGCACTTGCAGGGATCCTTCTCAACCAGATCCATGATGTTGTCCGCGACGAGGTGGGGCAGGTGCACCCAGGTGTTGTAATACGTGAGCTCGTCGGAGAGATACTCGCACAGGATGTGCGTGTCATTGTAGGTCTGGATGAAGAGGCCGGTCTCCTTCGCCAGCCGGAAGATCTCCGGGATGTGCTCCATGGGAATGCCGCGGTGGAAGATGAGCTCTCCTTTGCCGCAGTCATAGATCTCGGAGCCGTTGTAGCCGACAATCAGCATGCCGGGGTAGTTCAGCCCCAGCTGCTCCGCGATTTCGCGGATGTTCATCAGCGCGCGGCCGGAGGAGAGGACGAAGAGATTGCCTGCGGCGCACCAGTCGTCCAGCGCCTTCCGGGTCGCCGGCGTGATCTTTTTATCGGTGGTTCCCAGCGTTCCGTCAAAATCCGTGATAAATAACTTCATCAGTCTTCCTCAGTCGGTTCTTCTTCAACCTGCGCGACGTAGACGGTACGCTTTCTCGCATCCTTATCCGCAGCCAGGTAGTCGTCGTAGGAGCTGACCTTGTCGATCATGTGGCCGTCGGGCAGGATTTCGATGATGCGGTTGGCCGTGGTCTGCACGACCTGGTGGTCGCGGCAGGCGATGAGCTCCACGCCCGGGAAGCGGATCATGCCGTCGTTGAGGGCGGAGATGGATTCCATATCCAGGTGGTTGGTGGGCTCGTCAAAAATCAGGCAGTTCGCGCCGCTGATCATCATCTTGGACAGCTGGCAGCGGACCTTCTCGCCGCCGGACAGGACCTTGACCTTCTTAACGCCATCGTCGCCCGCGAAGAGCATGCGGCCGAGGAATCCGCGGACGTAGGTCACGTCCTTGATAGGGGAGTAGCCGGTCAGCCACTCGGTGATGGTCAGGTCGCCGGTGAATTCCTGGGAATTATCTTTTTCAAAATATGCCTGCGAGGTGGTGACGCCCCACTTGTAGGTACCCTCGTCGGGCTCCATCTTGCCCATCAGAATCTCAAAGAGCGTGGTCTTGGCGAGTTCCTGAGAGCCGACAAAAGCAATCTTGTCGTCGTGGCCCATGACAAAGGAAATGTCGTCGAGGACCTTGCGGCCGTTGATGGTCTTGCTGATGTGCGAGACTGTGAGAACTTCGTTGCCGATCTCGCGGTCCGGGCGGAAGTCGATCCAGGGATATTTGCGGCTCGAAGGCTTGATCTCATCCAGCTCGATTTTCTCGAGGGCGCGCTTACGGCTGGTGGCCTGCTTGGACTTGGAGGCGTTGGCCGAGAAGCGGGAGATGAATTCCTTGAGTTCCTTGATCTTTTCCTCCTTCTTCTTGTTGGCTTCCTTCATCTGGCGGATCATGAGCTGGCTCGATTCATACCAGAAGTCATAGTTGCCGGCGTAGAGCTGGATTTTGCCATAATCAATGTCTGCGATGTGGGTGCAGACCTTGTTCAGGAAATACCGGTCGTGGCTGACGACGATGACGGTGTTGTCGAAATCAATGAGGAAGTCCTCGAGCCAGGCAATGGCGTCGAGGTCCAGGTGGTTGGTAGGCTCGTCGAGCAGCAGGATGTCGGGGTTGCCGAAGAGGGCGCGGGCCAGAAGGACTTTGACCTTCAGCGCGCCGGGCAGATCGCCCATGAGCTGCTGATGGTATTCCTCGTCAATGCCCAGGCCGTTGAGGAGCGTCTCGGCATCGGACTCAGCGGTCCAGCCGTCCATCTCTGCGAACTCGATCTCGAGCTCGCTGGCGCGGATGCCGTCCTCGTCGCTGAAATCCGGCTTGGCATAGAGCGCATCCTTCTCCTTCATGACTTCGTAGAGGCGGGCATTGCCCTGGATGACCGTGTCCAGAACCGTCTGGTCATCATACTTGCTCTGATTCTGCTCCAGGAAGGACAGACGCTGGCCGGGCGTGATGTTGACCGTGCCGTTCGTCGTGTCCAGCTGGCCGGACAGAATCTTGAGGAACGTCGACTTGCCGGCGCCGTTCGCGCCGATGATGCCGTAGCAGTTTCCCTCCGTGAATTTGATATTGACGTCTTCAAACAGTGCGCGCTTTCCCAGCCGCAGAGTGACATTATTTGCTTCAATCATGAATTGTGATACCTCGTTTATTGACCATTTATCTATTGCTATTGCTGTTTCTATTGGCTGCTCTCGGCTGTATTTTTCTGAAAACTAGCATCTACAGCCCTCAAATGTGCCGAAAATGTATTATACAGAAAGTAGAATGGGTTTTCAACATTAATATAAGAAGAGAGCTGCAGTTGAGAAAATGAGCGCAGAAGCGTATAATATATGTGCTTGCAGAGGCAAGCACCTGTAAAGATTCTTGTATTTATTCAGTAATGAATCAGATAGGAAGATGATTAAACGGAAATCGCCTTGTGTGATTTCCGTTTTCTTGTGTTAAGAAGGTTGAGAAGGAGCAACATAATATGGCAAGAATAATCCGCAACAGAGAAAGAAAAGAAGATTATCTGAAAATCATATTCGGGACACTTCTGATGGCGCTCTCGGCGAACTTGTTTTATACACCGGCGAACATGGTGCCGGGCGGATTCACGGGTCTTGCGATTATTCTGCAGGAAACGACGCGGCGCTTCACAGGTACACCGGTGCCGGTGTGGCTGTGGAATATTGTGCTGAATGTGCCGCTGATTCTGATCGCGATCAAGATCAGGGGTTGGAAGTTTATGCGCAGAACACTGCTGGCATCCCTGCTGTTCTCCCTGTGGATGTTTGTGCTGCCCGAGTATGGACTGGCGGAGCAGGATCCGCTGCTGACGGCTGTCATCGGCGGCGCCTTGATGGGCGCAGGCCTGGGCTACGTGTTCCTGGGCAAAGCGACGACGGGCGGGACAGACACGCTGGCCGCCCTGATTCAGCGCGCTTTTCCTTATCTGACAGCCGCGCGGATCATGCCCATTCTGGACGGCCTCATTATCCTGCTGTCTGTCTGGATCTTCGGATTCCGCATCTCCATGTACGCCATCATCACGGTGGTTCTGTGCGGACGGATCGCGGACAAAATGATCAGCGGCTCCAAGAATGCCTTTCTTGCTTATATTATTTCTGAAAAACATGATGACATCGCCCAGACGATCCTGCAGGAGATGGATCGCGGCGTGACGATGCTGCCGGCCACCGGCGTCTATACCAATCAGGCGCGGCCGGTGCTGCTGTGTGCGGTCTCGACCCGGCAGGCCGTTACGCTGCGGGACATCGTCTCGGAGATCGATCCGAAAGCTTTCTTTGTTCTGACCGACGCCAGCGAGATCCGCGGCGAGGGCTTCCAGGCATATTCTAAGGAAGAATTCTGAGACAATCCTGCCGCAAACATGGTATGATAGGTGCGGTCTGCTCGTCGTGCACTGCCAGAGAAACGGCAACTGAAAACAGCAGTGACGCAGCACCAGTAGAGCAACACCAGGAAACATGAAGCAATACCTGGCAATATCAAGTAATTGAAAGACGAGGACACACGAGAAATGGAAAAAGCAATCAGAATAGAGGATTTGCAGCACTTTGAGGCAAGTTTTGACGCGCAGCGCGCGAATGCGCTGGCGATGAACGCGGTGACGAAGAACGGTATCTGCGACGCGGCGGAGAATGTGAAGGCGGCGCCCAACAACCTGCATGCGTATTCGGTCATGGTGGAAGCGGGCGATGTCTGCAATCAGAAGAAGTCCGGCCGCTGCTGGATGTTCGCATCCCTGAACGTGATGCGTCTGAAGGTGATGGACAAGCTGAACCTGAAGAACATGGAGCTGTCCCAGAATTATCCGCTGTTCTATGACAAGCTTGAGAAATCCAATTATTTCCTGGAGAACATTCTCGACACGCTCGATGAGCCCCTTTCGGGCCGCGTGGTGGCGTATCTGCTGCAGGATCCGATCGGTGACGGCGGCCAGTGGGACATGTTCCGGAGCCTGGTGGCAAAATATGGCGTTGTGCCGAAGGACATCTATCCGGATACGGCTGTGTCCGTGGAGACCATGCAGCTGCGCAAATATCTGACCACGAAGCTGCGCGGTTTTGCCTGCGAATTAAGAGAAGCGGCGGCAGCAGGAGAGAGCATGGAGCAGCTGCGCGCGCGCAAGGATGCGATGATGGAGACGGTTTACAGAATGCTGTGCATCAGCCTCGGCAAGCCGCCCGTGCGCTTCACCTGGGAGACACGCGACAAGGACGGCAAGTTCGTCCGCATCAGCGACATCACCCCGCAGGAATTCTATGAGAAGTATGTCGGCTTCGACCTGGACAATCTCGTGACAGCCATCAACGCGCCGACCCAGGACAAGCCTTACGGTCACACCTACACCGTTCAGTATCTGGGCAGTGTCCGCGAGGGCAAGTATCCCGTCAAGTATCTGAACCTGCCGATGGATGATCTGCGTGCGATCGCAATTGCCATGCTGAAGGACGGCATGCCGGTGTGGTTCGGCAGCGATGTCGGCCAGTTCTCCAACCGCAAGGCGGGCATTCTATCTCTGGACGCCTATGACCTCGGCGGCCTCTTCGACACGGAGTTCCCGATGAACAAGGCGCAGCGTCTGGACTACGGCGAGAGCCTGATGACCCACGCCATGGTGCTGACCGGCGTCGACCTGGACGAGAACGGCAAGCCCATCCGCTGGAAGGTCGAGAACAGCTGGGGCGATGAGAGCGGCGACAAGGGCTTCTTTGTCATGAGCGACGAGTGGTTCGGCGAGTTCGCCTACCAGATTCTGCTCGACCGCAGCTACTTCACCGCGGAGCAGAACGCGCAGTTTGACGCGGACCCGATCGTGCTGGCACCCTGGGATCCCATGGGAAGCCTGGCCTGAGGAGAAATCACATTGGATAAAAAAGGAATTGCAGAGATCCGCAGGCTCTTCACGAAAGACCACTGCCGGGTCGATAAAATAGCTGGCTGCTTCGTCGGAGAGGACGGGGCAGTCATCGCCAACTTAAAAGATACTTTTCACGCCCTGTCAGAGGAGGACACGGCGGGCTACCTCGAACTCTTCCGCAAGACTTTGACGGGCAAAATCGGGCGCAACCTCTACAGCATGGAGTTTCCGCTGTCTGAGGAGCAGCCGGGCGGCCGGCAGGCGCAGCTTTATCAGCTGCTGCGCTCCGACTTCACGGATCCGAAGCTGATTGAGGACTACTGTGCGAAGATCGTGCAAAATCTGGATCACGCCGGCAGGCACCTGATTTTGCTCGGTACGGGTGCCTACGATATTCCGTCCAAAACCAGTGACGGAGAGGAGATGGAGGATGCGTCGGACTATGTGTACCAGTTCGTGGTCTGCTGCATCTGTCCCGTTGTCGAGCTGAAGGAAGGCCTGTGCTTTGACGAGGAGACGCTGAGCTTTGTCAGCAAGCGGAGCGACCTGGGCGTACAGATGCCGATGCTGGGCTTCCTGTTCCCGGCGTTCAACGACCGGATGCCTGACATCCACGAGCTGCTGTACTATGCAAAGAACGAGGACGAGCGGCATCTTGAGCTGGTGGACGAACTGGTGGGCGCCGAGGAAGTGCCGGTGACCGAGTCCGTGCAGAAGGAGCTCTTCACCGAGCTGGTGGAGAAAACCCTTGGCCGCGAGTGTAATTTTGAAAATGTCAAAGCACTCACGGAGAACATGAACGAGATGATCCGCGAGGACAAAGAGCAGGGTGCCGAGGCGCCGCTGGAGCTGGGACGCAGTCAGGTGCGGCATCTGCTTTCGCAGACCCGGCCCGCGGAAGAGCGGACGGAGATCGAGGAGAGCTTCGAAAAGGCCTACGAGGAGACCGTGGGCACAGAGCGGCCGTTCCAGGCGGAGAGCATCGCAGGACGCACCGTCATGGAGATCAAGTCGCCGAGCATCAAGATCTCGGTGAAGTCAGACATGACAGCGCTCATCACGACGCGCATACTCGACGGACGCGAATTTCTGCTGATTCCTGTGCAGGACGACATCGAGGTCAACGGCATCCGCATCGTGCCCGGCACAGTGAGCCTTGCGGGAAGCCGCATGGAGTCGGAAGATGAATAAAATATCAGAAAAGGCACAGTTCGCGAGCGGCGCACTGCTGGCTGTGCTGGGTGGTATGAGCTGGGGCCTGTCGGGCTCGATGGGCGAGTACCTGTTTGACTATGAAGGCATGGACAGCCGGTGGCTTGTGCCGATCCGACTCTTTATGGCGGGCGTGATTCTGTTTGTGTACAGCCTGATGCGGTATGGCCGGGCGGAGGTCTTCCGTCCCTGGAAAGGGAGGAGAAGCCGGATCGACCTGCTGGTCTACGGTATCCTCGGCATCTCGATGTGTCAGTTTACGTATTTCCTGACCATCCAGCTGGCAAATGCCGCCATCGGAACCATCATGCAGGATCTGTCGCCGATGATGATTCTGCTGTGCATCTGCGTGCTGGAGAGAAGAAAACCCGCCGCAACGGAAATCATCAGTATCGCGCTGGCACTGGGCGGTGTTATACTGATAGTGACGCATGGCGATCTGTCACATTTTGCCGTATCGCCGGCCGCCATTCTGGCCGGAACCGTTTCATCCATCGGCGTGACCATCTACAATGTGTACCCGAAGCAGCTGCTCGCCTCGCACCCGCTGCTGGTGCTGCAGTCCTGGGCGTTTCTGATGGGCGGCGCAGTGCTCGGCGTGATTTTTCATCCCTGGACCTGGGGCTATGTTCCGTCAGCCATCGGGCTGCTCGGCATCGTATTTGTCGTCGTGGTCGGCAACGTGGTTGCCTTCACCGCCTACATGGCCGGCGTCAAGCGCATCGGCCCGGAGAAGGCCATTCTGTTCGGTTTTGCCGAGCCTGTCACGGATGCCATCATCGGTGTCGCACTGCTCGGCAATCGCTTCACCGGCTGGGATGCGGCGGGCTTTATCCTGATTTTCCTGATGATGGTGCTGCTCTCGAAAAGCGGGAAGTGAGCGGAGCCAGACTAAGTATTTATCCATAAAAACCGAGTTTAACGTTGCAGAATTTGATTTAATTACAAAATCTGCAACGTTAAACTGCTTTTTTCGGACGTTGAAGAGTATAATTTAGCTATTTCCTAAGAAGAGTATGAGCTTATGCCATTTTTGAAGATTCTATGGATTCTGCTTGCCGTCCTGTTTATATTGTACGGCATTGTCATTCTCAGTATCGGCTCCGGCACAGGCTTTTTTCTGGTCTGGTTTGCACTGGGGGCGATTTCGCTTGTGTGTGCCTGGTTTGCTGAGATTCACCTATGGTCCGGTCTGCCGGCTCCGGCGAAAAGTATCATTGCTGTTCTGATTATTATTGTTCTTGCAATCTTTTTATGTGTGGAGGGGCAGATTGTCCGAAGCTTTCACCACACGCCGGAGAAAGATCTGGATTATCTGCTGGTTCTCGGTGCACAGGTGCATGAGCAGGGCCCCAGCATCGTACTGAAGTACCGCCTGGATACTGCCGCTGATTATCTTGAGCAAAATCCGGAGACTCTGTGCATCGTGTCGGGCGGGCAGGGCCCGAATGAGCCCTTCCCGGAAGCGGCCGGGATGAAGCAGTATCTTCTGGAGAAGGGCATTGCCGAGGAACGGATCCTCACTGAAGACGCCTCCCGGAACACAAAAGAGAACATGGAATTCAGCAGGAAGCTGCTGACAGGAAATACTGTCCGAGTCGGTATTGTCACCAATGATTTTCATATCTACCGCGCGATGGCCCTTGCCCGGCAGGCAGATTTTGCCAATGTGCAGGCTGTGCCGGCGCCGTCGTCCGTTCCCTATCTGCCGAACAATCTTCTGCGGGAGTTTCTCGGCGTCATGAAAGACTGGCTGGTCGGGAACATCCCTTCGCCTTTCTATTCGATTAACTGATCACACAACTTTTTTACGTATTCCGCATTGACAATGAGGGGAGAGGATGGTATATATTAATTATCATATATATGAATTAAATTCACATATATGAATCGGCAAACAGCAAACGTAACTCATCCGGAAAAAACGGATGAACTGCAGCCCGAAAAATCAAGAGAACTGCGGTATCAGGTGATCCGGATTGACAGAAGATGCAAAGGGCAGTATGCTACCTCCGAAACTGAATTAAATTCACATATGAGAATCGGAGGTGAAGAAGATGGGTGTGAAGTCAGCAGAACGTGTACTGGAAATCTTTGAACTGTTAAAGGATTATCCCTCAGGCCTTACTGCCAAGGAAATCGGGAATTGTCTGGATTATGCCGGCAGCAGTACATTCGGACTTGTGAAGACACTTCTTGATAAAGGGTATCTGCTGGAAGATTCCAACAAGAGGTACACGCTCGGTGCAAAACTGATTCAGCTGGGAGAATATGCATCCGCATATCTTGACATCAATAAAGTTGCGGAGCCGATTCTGAACAGGCTGATGCAAAGTGTCAGCGAAACAGTGTTTATGGCCGTTCTGTCAGATCAGGAAATTATCTATACCGAGATTATTGACTGTTTCCGGTCCATATCCACAAACGCCAGGCTCGGCGGAAAGAAACCGCTGTACTGCACAGGTCTGGGAAAAGCGTTTCTTTCATTCCTTCCGGAGCAGGAGAGCGAAGCGTTAATTGAAGGAATGGAGTTCGTCGCCTATACACCGAACACCATTTCCAACCCCGGGGAACTGAAGGCAAAGATCAGCGAATTCCGGAAACAGGGATACGCGATTGACAACGAAGAGATCGAAGTCGGTCTATATTGCTTTGCAGCTCCTGTTTACGGCCCCCAGGGGAGAATGGAAGCGGCCATCAGTGTATCGGGTCCGACTGCGAGAATGAAAATGAATCAGGAAAATATCATCCGGGAGCTTCTTGAAACATCGAAAGAGATCTCGGAAAAGATGGGATACGACGGTAAATAAGCGGAAGAAAGGAGCACCGGGATATGAGTAAGCTGGAAGGATTGTGTCCGCCGATTGTCACACTGTTTGACAGCGACGGCAAAATCGACCTGGACGCCATGAAACAGCACGCTGAATTCCTTCTTGCAGGTGGAGTCGATGGTCTGTGTTATCTCGGAACATCCGGCGAGTTCGGAACTCTCACGCAGCAGGAAAAGCTCTCTGTCATCCGCAGCATGACACCCTATATCAATGGGAGAGCCAGAGTCATCATCGGAATCGGAGACACATGTCTTGCCAATTCTCTTGAGCTCGCCGAAGCCGCCGAAGAGGCAGGGGCTGACGCGGTGCTGGTACTTCCACCGTATTTCAGCGTCTACGCAGAGAAGAACTACGAGGCATATTTTGCCGCTGTTGCCCGCGGCACGAAGCTGCCGGTCGTTCTTTACAATTTCCCGGCCCTCACAGGTTATGACCTGAGTCCTTCACTGGTCAGAAGGCTGGCGCAGGATCATCCCAATATTCGCGGCGTCAAGGACACCGTGCCGGAGACAGAGCATCTGAAGGAGATGATCAGAATGACGGAAGATATTCCGGATTTCAGCGTTTTCTGCGCGTACGAAACGCAGGCGCTGGAAATGATTCCCGGAGGCGCGGCGGGTCTGATCAATGCGACCGCGAATTTTGCTCCGGAGGTTTCGGCGGCATTTCTGAAAGCCTGCAGGGCAGGAGACAAAAATGGCGCTGGAGAGGCATTCAGAAAGATGACCACGGCGGCTCAGGTTTACGAACAGGCGCAGCCGCTGCTGCTGGCAGTCAAGGAGGCAGTCTATCAGAAGGTGACGGGAGAAGCAGGCGCAGAACGTCTTCCGGGACTGCCGCTGGATGAAAAACATAAAGAAGCTGTAAAGAACATTCTGAATGAGTTGTCGGAAAATCTGTGAAGGAGAGAAGCGATGGGCATTATGGGAAGAAAGGTAGCAGCTGTTCGTGCATATGTCGTAGAAGGCGGCGGCGCGGATTACCATGACCAGAAGGAAGACCATTGGATCGTTCAGCAAATTGCGACGCCGATGAGCATCTATCCGGAATATAAAATGACAAGATCCAGCTTCGGATTGAATGCGCTGAAAACGCTGGTCGTCGAAGTGGAGGCGGACAACGGTGTGACCGGGTTCGGCATTACCACCGGCGGATATCCGGCGGCCTGGCTGGTCATGAATCATCTGGACCGCTTTATCGTGGGACAGCCCGTTGAGAACCTGGAGCAGATGTGGGATCAGATGTACAAGGGCTCGCTGTATTACGGGCGCAAAGGCCTTGTGATGAATGCAATTTCCGCGATTGATCTCGCACTGTGGGATCTGCTGGGAAGGCTCCGCGAGGAACCGGTCTATGCGATGCTGGGTGGAAAAGTGCGCGATGAACTTCAGTTCTATGCAACCGGCCCCCGCCCGGATCTTGCGAAGGAGATGGGCTTTATCGGAGGCAAAATTCCGCTGGTTTACGGGCCTGCTGATGGCGAAGAGGGGCTTCGGAAGAATCTTCAGCTCGCGGAAGAGATGCGGGCGAAGGTCGGACCTGACTTCATGCTGATGTGGGACTGCTGGATGGCGCTGGATCTTCCCTACGCAAAGCGCCTGATGCATGAATCGAAGAAGCTGGGCTTCAAGTGGGTTGAGGAGTGCTTTAATCCGGATGACTACTGGTCCTATCGGGATCTGAAGAAAGAAGCGGGAGAGACCATCATGGTCAGCGGCGGCGAACATGAAGCCACGCGCTATGGCTTCCGGATGCTGATGGAGTTCTGCGATCTGGATCTGCTTCAGCCGGATGTCGGCTGGTGCGGCGGCATGACAGAGCTGATCAAAATCGGCAATATGGCGGAAGCGTACGGAAAATACGTCGTTCCCCACGGCAGCGGCATCTACAGTCATCATTATGTCGTCTCGAGGCCGAACAGCCCGTTCACCGAATGTCTGATGATGAGCCCGAAGGCAGACCGGGTCGTCTCGCAGTACGTTCCACTGATCGAAGATGAACCGATGCCTGAAAACGGGAGACTGAAGCTGGGCGACAAGCCGGGTTTTGGTGCTGAGCTCAATAAAAAAGGAAATAATCTTGTCGAAGTAAAGAAAGGGACCGGACTCTGATACAGAGGCAAAATATGGAGGGCGTGCAGGATGAAGAATGTGGAAAATCAGGCTATTGAAGAAGCAATCCTTCGGGTGAGAGACCGACTGTTTCATCTGCAGCGCCCCGCAGATGAGGCTGAGATGCAGAAAAAGCAGGAGGAGACCGGCGTGATCATCGGATCCTTTGCAAGAGATTTCGGCATGGACGC
>JAFTFP010000290.1 GCA_017449485.1 Lachnospiraceae bacterium | reverse complement strand
CTGGTTCGGCGCGCGGATGATCACGGCCGGTGAACTGACCACCGGCAATCTGACTTCTCTGTTCAGCTATGTCATGAGCGTGCTGATGTCGCTGATGATGCTGTCCATGATCTTCGTCATGATCACGATGAGCACGGCCAGCGCGGAGCGTATCGCTGAGGTGCTGACGGAGGTGCCGGATATTCAGAATCCGGAAAAGCCGGTGATGGAAGTGGAAAACGGCGCAATTGAATTTAAAGATACCTGCTTTGCCTACGCGGGTGTGGAGGATACCAATGGGAACGGCATCGGCGACGAGACGCTGGATCACATTTCCCTTTCGATCCGCTCCGGCGAGACCATCGGCATCATCGGTCCCACCGGCTGCGGCAAAACCACGCTGGTCTCTCTGATCAGCCGTCTGTACGACGTATCGGCCGGCAGTGTGCTGGTGGGCGGACGCGATGTGCGCGAATATGACGTAAAATCGCTGCGTGACGCAGTCTCCGTGGTGCTGCAGAAGAACGAACTGTTCTCCGGTACGATCCTCGACAACCTGCGCTGGGGCAATGAAAATGCGACCCTCGAGGAGTGCGAGGAGGTCTGCCGCCTGGCCTGTGCCGAGGAGTTCATCAAGGAAATGCCGGACGGCTATGAGACACGGATTGAGCAGGGCGGCACAAACGTTTCCGGCGGACAGAAGCAGCGGCTGTGTATTGCGCGTGCACTGCTCAAGAAGCCGAAGATTCTGATCCTGGACGATTCTACCAGCGCCTGCGATACGGCGACGGATGCGAAGATCCGTGAGGCCTTCGCGACGCGGATTCCGAATACGACGAAGCTGATCATCGCACAGCGGATTTCCTCCGTGCAGCATGCGGACCGGATTATCGTCATGGAGGAGGGACGCGTAGCCGGCTTCGATACCCATGAGAATCTGCTGCAGAACAATGAGGTTTACAGCGAGATCTACGAGACGCAGACCAAGGGCGGCGGAGACTTCGATGAGCCGGGCGCAAACTGAGCGGCCTTGTCAGATCAGTTATTGAAAGATGAACCTTTAACGGAACCGCCGCGGGCGGTTCAAGACAGATATTGAAGGAGATAGGCTATGCCGGGACCGAATAGAGGACGTCAGTTCGGAGGACAGAAAATTGAACACCCGTTTCCGGTACTGAAGCGGGTACTGAAATATATGATGCAGGACTACGCACCGCGCTTTGTGATTGTGGTGGCGTGCATCCTGCTTTCAGCGTACTGCTCGATCCGGGGAACCCTTTTCCTGCGGACGCTGATTGATGACTACATCACGCCGATGACCCTGCAGGCCGATCCGGATTTTGGCCCGCTGGCGGCAGCGATCGGAAAAATGGCCGGAATCTATGCGATCGGCATCGCTTCGTCCTACTGCTATAACCGGCTGATGGTCAACATCTCGCAGGGAACCATGCTGCGGCTGCGCAAGGAGCTGTTCAACCACATGGAGACCCTGCCAATCCGGTATTTTGACACGCATTCCCACGGTGACATCATGTCGGTCTACACCAATGACATTGACACGCTGCGGCAGCTGATCGGCAATACGATTCCGCAGCTGATCAACTCGTCCGTCACAGTGGTCATGACCTTTGTATCCATGCTGATGCTGGATATTCCGCTGACCATCGTCACCTGCATGATGATCGTCGTCATGATGTTTGCAGCCATGAAGCTGGGCGGCAAGGCCGGCACCTTCTTCGTGAAGCAGCAGAAGGACCTGGGCGCGGTCAACGGCTACATTGAGGAGATGATGACCGGTCAGAAGGTGGTCAAGATCTTCAATCATGAGGAAAAGGCCATGGAGCAGTTCCGCGCGCTCAACGAGCAGCTGCGGGATTCCGCCTACCAGGCCAATAAATTCGCCAACATTCTGATGCCGGTCAACGGCAATCTGGGCCATATCAGCTACGTGCTCTGCGCTGTCATCGGCGGCATGCTCGCCATCACCGGACGGCTCGGTCTGACCATCGGCACGCTGGTTTCGTTCCTGACGCTGAACCGGAATTTCACGATGCCGGTGACGCAGATCAGCCAGCAGTTCAACGCCATCATCATGGCCATGGCCGGCGCGGATCGTGTCTTCAAGATCATCGACGAACCTTCCGAGACCGACGAGGGATATGTCGAGCTGGTCAATGTGGAGGAGGCTGCGGACGGCACGCTGACCGAGACGAAGGAGCGGACCGGCAAGTGGGCATGGCGGCACCCGCACCAGGCGGACGGCACTGTCACCTATCAGAAGCTGGAGGGCCGTGTGACGTTCAACGATGTCGACTTTGGCTACACGCCGGAGAAGACCGTGCTGCACAACATCAGCATGTACGCGGAGCCCGGCCAGAAGATTGCCTTCGTCGGTTCCACCGGCGCCGGCAAGACGACCATCACGAATCTGATCAACCGTTTCTACGATATTCAGGATGGCAAAATCCGGTACGACGAGATCAATATCAACAAGATCAAGAAGGACGACCTGCGCAGATCGCTGGGCATGGTGCTGCAGGACACGCACCTGTTCACCGGCACGGTGATGGAGAACATCCGCTTCGGGCGTCTGGATGCGACGGACGAAGAGTGTATCGCCGCCGCGAAGCTGGCGAACGCGCATGGCTTCATCCGGCGTCTGCCGGAGGGGTATGAGACCCTGCTGACCGGCGACGGCGCCAATCTGTCTCAGGGCCAGCGGCAGCTGATCGCCATTGCCCGGGCCGCCGTGGCGGATCCGCCGGTTCTGATCCTGGATGAGGCGACGAGTTCCATTGATACCCGCACGGAATCGATGGTGCAGAAGGGAATGGACAGTCTGATGAGCGGGCGCACCACCTTCGTGATTGCGCACCGTCTCTCGACAGTTCGGAATTCAGATTGTATTATGGTACTGGAAAAAGGGTGTATTATCGAAAGAGGTACGCATGATCAGCTGATCGCACAGAAGGGGAAGTACTATCAGCTGTATACCGGAAATCAGATCACAGCCTGATCTTTCCGGTGAAAAAGAGTCAGGGCTGCAAGACCTGACGCGCAGCTTTGGGGGGTGTGTGATGTCTTTTCAAGCGAATAATTACCAGCAGCAGAGCCTGATTGATACAGCAGGTTTTCTTTCCGAGCGCGATCGGCGCAATCTGGAGGATTCCTGGGCGGGCTATTTTGCGCAGAACGTGTTTCCGCGGATCGATGAGCGTCGGTTCGCGGTGCTTTTTTCCGAGAAATCGCCGAGTCCGAACGCGCCGATCAATGTGCTCGTGGCGGCGATGATTCTGGAGGAGCTCTTTAATCTGGGCGATGAGGAAATTGTGGAGACCGCTGCCTATGACGTGCGGTTCCAGACTGCGCTCCACACGACCAGCAGCATAGAGCAGCCCTTCAGCGCGAGAAGCCTGGTGCGGCTGCGCGGCCGCTGCCGGGTTTACGAGGAGGAATACGGCGGAGAGAATCTCCTCAAGGCCTGTATCGATGATCTTGCGCCGCAGCTCAACGAGCTGACATCGCGCTATTTCCCGCAGTCCAGGCTGGATGCGGATGAGATTACGGCACGCATTCTGCGCAGCGGGAGCGGGCGTCGGTTCCACTATGAAATTGTAAAGAATCCCGAAATCTTCAAGGAAAGTGTACTGCCTGCCCATTCGGAGCACCAGACCTACGGCCCGCAGTACGGCCGGATTTCCTTAAACGGCCTGTGGCGCTTCTCCTATGCACAGAATTATGAGAGCGCGGTGCCGGGCTTTGAGAAAATGGCCTATGACTGCCGCAAGTGGGAACAAATCCGCGTGCCGGCCCATATGCAGATGGAGGGGTACGGAATTCCTTCCTACAACAACGTCGCTTATCCGTGGGAAGGCAAAGAGGAAATCCGTCCCGGACAGATTCCGGAGCGCTTCAATCCGGTCGGCAGCTATGTGAAGTATTTCACCCTTCCGGACAGCTGGAAGGACCGCCCGGTCTATATTTCCTTCCAGGGTGTGGAGAGCGGATTCGCACTGTGGCTGAACGGAACCTATATCGGCTACAGCGAGGATACCTTCACCCCTTCTGAATTCGATCTGACCCGCTATGTAAAAGAAGGCGAGAACAAGCTGGCTGTGCAGGTCTTTACCTGGACTTCTTCAAGCTGGATGGAGGATCAGGACTTCTTCCGGTTCTCCGGAATCTACCGCGACGTATACCTGTTCACGACGCCGGACGTGCACCTGTATGACCTGTCCGTGCGGGCCCTGCCGGATTTTGCCCAGGGGGCAGAAGAGCAGCCGCAGAGAGCATCGCAGATGAATACGGCACAGGCAGTATCCGGAAATCTGATTATCGGTGCAAAATTACGCCTTCCGGCATCGCTTTCCAAACGGGTGGAGGTTCTCTGGAAGCTGTATCTGGATCCGGAGCGCGCAGGCGGCCTGCTGCCGCATAGCATCGGCGCCACAGGGCACAGAACGCTGGCGGCGGAGGGTGTGCTCGGTGTGGAGCATCCGGAGGAGATTTCCACGGAGGATGATTTCCTGAATCTGGCAGGAAGTGCGCAGGTGCCGGAGGTTCTGCTCTGGAGCGCGGAGTGCCCGACCTTGTATGATCTGGAGCTGGAGCTCCACATTGTCGATGAATACGGACATGACGAGATTTTCGAGCGCGCCGGGGAGCGCGTCGGCTTCAGACGCTTTGAGATGAAGGACGGTCTGATGATGCTCAACGGAAAGCGGATCGTCTTCAATGGAACCAACCGCCACGATTTCTCCGCCGACCGCGGCCGCGCGATCACTGAGGAGGAGATCCGGAAGGATATTATTACGATGAAGCGCAATAATATCAATGCCATCCGGACCAGCCACTATCCGAATACGGAGGTTCTCTACAGACTGTGCGATGAGTACGGCCTGTATCTCATCGCCGAGAACAACATGGAGACCCACGGGACCTGGGATCTTCTGGAGATGGGCCGGGGCACAAAGGATCTGGTGGTGCCGGGAGACCGCCCGGAATTCCTGTCCATGTGTCTGGATCGCATCAATTCCTGCTATCAGCGGGATAAGAACCACCCGGCCATTCTGATCTGGTCCGTGGGCAATGAGTCCTTCGGCGGCAGGGATATCTGGGAGATGTCGCAGCTGTTCAGACGGCTCGATCCGGACCGGCTGGTTCACTACGAAGGCATTTTCCATGACCGCACCTATCCGGACACTTCCGACATGGAGAGCCAGATGTATCCGAGCGTGGAGAGCATCCGCAGTTTCTTGAAGGAGCATCCGGAGAAGCCGTTTATCTGCTGCGAATACACGCACTCCATGGGCAACTCCAACGGCGGCATGCATCTGTACACAGAGCTGGCGGAGGAAGAGCCGCGCTATCAGGGCGGCTTCATCTGGGATTATATTGACCAGGCGGTCCGCGTGGGCGGCAACACCGCGTACGGCAGCAGTGCGGCACACCGCGCCGCTGCGCCGGGACAGCCGGGCGTATCGGGGCAAAATCCGGAGGCCGCGGGCGCGTCCGCATCCGGCGGCGTGCTGGCATATGGCGGCGACTGCGGCGAGCGGCCGACGGACTATGAATTCAGCGGAAACGGCATTGTCGATGCCAACCGCAATCCTTATCCCGGCAAAATGCAGGAGGTCCGGTATCTGTATCAGAATATCGGCATTCAGGTGATGGGCGACCGCGCTGTCATCCGGAACCGGAACCTGTTCACCCCGACGTCAGATTTTGACTGCGTCGTGACGCTGGAGCGGGAGGGCGAGCTGCTGTCCCGCACCCATGATCTGATTGACATCGCGCCGCTGACGGAGCGGGAGATCCTTCTGCCGGTACCGGAGGTGGGAGAGCCCGGCGAGTATGCGGTCACCGTGTCCTTCCGGCTGAAGAAGGATACGCTGTGGGCGCCGGCGGGCCACGAGGTCGCGTATGGACAGGGAAGCTTTGTGGTTGAGGAAAGCCGCGAAGCGGGATCCGATGCGGACCAGGCACCGGCAGAGGCTTCCTGCGCAGACATCGCAGCCGGGCGTCTGAAGGTGATTCATTCTCAGCACATCATCGGTGTGATCGGAGAGAACTTCGAGGTTCAGTTCTCCGGCCTGCAGGGCGGGCTGACCTCTTATCGCTATGGCGGAAAAGAAATGATCGATGTGATGCCCAGAATGAACTTCTGGCGCGCCCCGACCAATAACGACGATGGAAACCGGATGGCCGCGCGCTACGGACAGTGGAAGCTGGCCAGCCTGTATCAGAAATTTATGCCGGCGGAGATGAGCGCGCTGAGCCAGGAAGAGATGCTGGATCTCATGGGATGGCCGCGCATCAAGGAGCGCCGGGACCTGGTGGAGGTCAGCTGGAAATACTTCCTGCCGACGACGCCGGCCTGCAGTGCGATTGTGACCTATCGGATCACACCGGACGGCGCGGTGCGCTTTATCCTGGACTGCACGCCGCCGGCGGGTCTTTCGCCGATGCCGGAGTTCGGCATGCTGCTCACGCTGACGGCAGATTACAACCGGATCCGCTTCTATGGAAACGGACCGGAGGAGACCTACTGCGACCGGGATAAGGGGGCAAAACTCGGCGTCTACGAGACAACGGCGTCGGAGAATCTGACGCATTATCTGGTTCCGCAGGAGAGCGGCAACCGCACGGGCGTGCGCTGGGCCAGCATCACGGACAACCGGGGCAGAGGCATGCTGTTCTACGCAGACGGGGTGCAGCCCGGTGAGATCGTCGGATCGGCCTTCTCCCGGGTAAAGCGCGGGACGAAGGGAATGAACTTCTCAGCGCTTCCGTACACGCCGGAGGAACTGGAAAATGCGCGGCATTATTATGAGCTTCCGCCGGTCACGCACACCATTGTCCGCTGCAGCCTGCAGCAGATGGGCGTGGGCGGAGATGACAGCTGGGGAGCGAGGACACTTCCGCAGTACCTGCTTCCGTCCGGTGCGCCGATGCATTTTGAGTTTGCAATGAAGGGAATCTGAGTAATGGGACAGATCATATGTCTGGCGATTGGATATGGTTTCGGCTGTATTCTGTTTGGTGAAATTGTGGCACGCATCGCGGCGCACAAGCCCGCGGCGGAGCTGGGGACGACCGGAAATCCTGGTATGGCCAATATCATGGCAAGCTGCGGCTTTGGCCCCGGCATCGCTGTGCTGATCGGCGATCTGGTCAAAACCGCCGCAGCCATCTTTCTGAGTTATTATCTTGTTGGCGGCGAGTTGGGGCGGATGGCCATGCTGTATGCAGGTTTTGGCTGCACGCTGGGACATGATTTCCCCTTCTGGCGGAAATTCCGCGGCGGCAAAGGTGTCGCAACCAGCTGCGCGGCCTTCATCCTGTTCCGGCCGCTGATCGGCATTCCGGCCAGCCTGGTTGGCCTGGCGGTGGTCGTCGCAACGAAATACTTGAGCCTGGGCGCCCTCGCCATTCCGGCAGCTTTTACCGTCGGCTGCCTGATTGCCGGCAACACAGAAGCCGCGGGCCTTGGCGTTTTCTTCACCATCATCTCGCTCTTCAAGAACCTGGATCACATGTGCAAGATTCCTTCAGGTGAGGCAGAGAGAGTCGATGTCATCGCCGCATTAAAGAAAAAGTGGGGCAAGAAGGAAGAGAAGACGCAGGAAGCTGAGAGCAAGTAGGAAGCGATCAGTGGATTAGAGAATTCATAGGATTTACAAAAAAGCCTGCACCCTGAACGGGGCAGGCTTTTTTGTTTCCGGATCTGCCGGAGATAAACACAAATAATACACATCTGCATAATTGACAAAAAATTAACAAAGAATATAATTAAGACCGAACAGGGGCAGAAGAGTAGGGGCCCCGACAAAGGTTGTGTCAAGCTCGCATTGAAAGACCTTGACAGACAGCAGGAGGAGAATGTTATGGAGAAGATTCGGGCGTTTCTGAAGAAAAAGAACATTGTCATTTCCGGCAGGCGCTATGGAATTGATGCGCTCGGCGCGATGGCGCAGGGACTTTTCGCATCTCTGCTGATCGGAACAATTCTGAATACGCTTGGCACTCAGCTTCACCTTGAGTGGCTGGTGAATGTCGGAAAATATGCTTCTGCCATGAGCGGCCCTGCGATGGCTATAGCCATCGGCTATGCGCTGCAGGCACCTCCGCTGGTACTGTTTTCGCTGGCAGCAGTTGGTCAGGCGGCCAATGAACTGGGCGGCGCAGGCGGACCTCTGGCAGTTCTGTTTGTGGCGATCATCGCAGCGGAATGCGGAAAAGCTGTTTCCAAGGAAACCAAGGTCGATATCCTGGTTACGCCGCTGACCACCATTCTGATCGGTGTCGGCGCGGCAGCCCTGCTGGCACCCACACTTGGAAGAATTGCTTCCAGTGTCGGTCAGATTATCATGTGGGCGACGGAGCTGCAGCCCTTCCTGATGGGCATTGTCGTATCTGTTGTTGTCGGAATTGCACTGACCCTTCCGATTTCGTCTGCCGCTATCTGTGCAGCCCTGGGCCTCACAGGCCTGGCAGGCGGCGCGGCAGTTGCAGGCTGCTGTGCGCAGATGATCGGTTTTGCCTTCATGAGCTTTAAGGAAAACCGCTGGGGCGGACTGATTTCCCAGGGAATCGGAACTTCCATGCTGCAGATGGGCAACATTGTCCGGAATCCGAAGATCTGGATTCCGCCGATCCTCACCAGCGCGATCACCGGCCCCCTTGCTACTTGCCTGTTCCGGCTTCAGATGAATGGCGCACCGGTTGCTTCGGGGATGGGTACCTGCGGCCTGGTCGGTCAGATCGGTGTTTACACCGGCTGGATCACAGACATCGAGGCTGGAACCAAGGCGGCCATTACAGCTTTTGACTGGATCGGCCTGGTCCTGATCTGCTTCGTACTTCCTGCGGTTCTGACGCCGCTGTTCGGTCAGATCGCCCGGAAGCTCGGCTGGATCAAGGACGGCGATCTGAAGCTGGACTGAGTATCCGGCAGTTGTCATTTCCGACAAGTGAAATTTATAAAAGCTGGAATTTATAAAAACTGGAATTACAGCAGATATTCCTGAATGATATCTGTGAGCAAACCAATATGCAGCGGATGCTTTCCCGACTCATAAGTCAGAATGAGCTTAGAACCGGGAAAGCATCCGTTTTTCTGATAGATTTCGATTTTACTCAGCGCTGATTCAACATATTCAGCATTGTCCATCATTCCCAGATGCTCCCAATAGAATTCCTTCCTCTGACGCACATTCAGCACGGTAAAATCAGGATGAAAGGTTCCTGTTCCGCTGAAACGAATCGGAAACTCATAGCGATAGGGGACGCCCATACGAGCGAGTGTGTCGGCGATAATGACTTCTGATTTTGAACGGACACGCTCGCCCTTGCTCGTATAAAACTCCGGACCCTCTTCAGAAAAGCCTTTTTTCGGATACTGTATGTCCAGCCAGTTCCGGATATACACATCATCCGGCCAGGCAATCGGCGTCACAAGTACCTGGCGATCCTTACCCAACTGCTCATAGACCTGTTCTGCTGATACTTCCGGATACGCAGACGCAAACCGGATCAGTTTTTTTCTCTCCAGCTCAGCAGACCGAAGCACCTTCTGATCGTATTCTTTCTGAGCAAGCGAGAGAATAAGCGGCAGATCTTTCTTGGAAAGATAGCGGCCGGCAGAATCACCGCTGCAATGAAACGTGTAATATACGCCATCCAGCCGCCTGTGTGTGGCAATTCTTCCGTCAGGGACATTCTTAAGTCTGGTCCGGGCGCCTGTGATGATGGCATCCAACTCATTGATTCTTTCGGCTGCAATCTTCAGAAGCTGATTCATTTTTCCTCCTGTCTTTACAATCTGTGATTGTGTTGCTGCTTTTCTGCCATGTAATCCATGGATTGATGCTTATTCCTGCCATAAATCATTTAGGACTGTTTGTTTTTTCCTGCTGTGAGGTGCTGGAACTACTGCTTTTCCTGCCCGAGAATCAGAAGCTGTACCTTAGCTCAGACTTTTTGGAATTGAGTACAGATAATTTATATGAATTCAAAATATGACCCGGCTCCGAAATATCCGGCTGTACTGGTTTTCTCATCAGTACCAGAAGAGTACAGTTTTTTTAATCACTTTTTCAGATTTTGACAAATATGAATTATCAGGGCTGAACTCAATTCGGAATAATCTAAGTGTTGAGTATAGAAAATCAATCTTTTTAAAAATGAGGGGCATTTTGCTGTGTTCTCAAAGGGAAGGAAATTCTACTTTGAGTACAGTAATTGAAGCTTTTTAAAAATTGGGTTCTTCAGAGACACATAAAAATCAAGCGGGACCGCTTGCAGACAATGCAGCAGGCAATTGTTTGCTAAGCATCATCAGTATACATCAAGATTAAAGAATATTACAATAATAAAACAGAAAATTAATACATAATATATGACAAAATGCGCACAAAGGTCATGCGCAGAGTCGGGATGAGCAATGAACCAAAAGCAGCCCGGCCATAAACTGAATTCAGGACTGTTTTGTACAAAGTTATATGTTGTGTTTCAAAAGCTTTGCGCGTAAAATCAGAAAGATAGTGCACAAGGAATTCAAGAACGCCTCGGCGTTCTTCCCGCGTCGCGCCAGGTGCAGGAGCACCATGCAGCGTACAGCTATAGATGTTACAGAAGGAAAAGAAAATGGAATTATATGAGGGGCGGCCGGCGCAGGAGCAGGGCCGGCAGGAGCGGGAAATCAGAGTTTATGATCTGCTGGATGAGCTGGGGATTCAGTACCAGCGGACGGATCATGAGCCGGCCAATACGATGGAAGCCTGTCTGGAGATTGACAAGATTCTGGACGTGCTGATCTGCAAGAATCTGTTTCTGTGCAACCGGCAGCAGACGCAGTTCTATCTGCTGCTGATGCCGGATAACAAGCCTTTCAAGACCAGAGAGATTTCCGGTCAGATCGGATCGGCCAGATTGTCATTCGGCTCCGAGGAGAAGATGGTGGAATATCTCGATATTCATCCCGGCGCGGTGAGCATCATGGGACTGATGAATGATCATGAGAACCGGGTGCAGCTGCTGGTGGATGAGGATGTGCTGGCGGGGGAGTATCTGGGCTGCCATCCCTGCGTGAATACGTCGAGTCTGAAGCTGCGCGGACAGGATGTGTGGGAGAAGTTCCTGCCTGCCGTGCACCACGAGATGAAAATTGTACGTCTCACGGGGGTCTGACGCCTCCCGCGGATTACCGAGGCACTCTTGAATAGAACAATAGAAACAGATTGGCAATTCAGAAGTAACTGTTAATGGATCAAACAGAGCATAGAGACGGAGGGATACACTATGGCACCGGGACCGGGCGGACGAATGGGAGGTCATTTTCTCACCGAGGAGGAAATGAAGGAAAAACCGAAGGTCACACCAGATCTTCTGAAGCGGATTTTCGGTTATCTGAAGCCGTATTGGAAGCAGCTTCTGCTGGTTCTGTGCGCCATTCTGGTTTCATCTATTCTGACCCTTCTGCCTTCGATTCTGACAGGCAAAATCGTCGATGAAGGCCTGATCGGACGCAACCTTCCGGCGCTGATCCGCTATATCATTCTTTCGCTGGCGGTGACACTGGGCGCCAACCTGATCGGCGTTTTAGAAAACTATCTGAATTCCTGGATTGCCCAGCATATCACTTACGACATGCGGAATCAGATGTACCGGCATCTGCAGAAGATGTCGCAGCGCTTCTTCACCTCCAGCAATCAGGGCGATATTATCACGCGCATGACCAGCGACATCGACGGCGTGCGGCAGATCATCACCAACACCTTTACAAGCATTATTTCCAATGTCCTGACATTGATCGTGGCACTGACTGCCATGTATCAGAAGAACTGGATCCTGGCGACGATCGGAATCGTGATCGTGCCGCTTTTTGCCATACCGACGCGAAGCGCCGGAAAAAAGCGCTGGTCTCTCACCAATGAGTCGCAGGAATGCAACGATGAGATCAACGGGATTCTGAATGAGACGCTCTCAGTCAGCGGCCAGCTGCTGGTGAAGCTGTTCGGAAAGGAAGAGCAGGAGTATCAGCGCTATGAGGCAGTAAACCGCCGCATGATCGATCTGAATATCCGGGAGCAGATGGCAGGCCGGTGGTTCCGGGTAATCATCTCCACCTTTTCCAGCATCGGTCCCATGCTGCTGTATCTGGTGGGCGGCATTCTGATGATGAAGTATGACGCAGATCTGACAGTCGGTGACATCACTGTATTGGTTGCGCTGCTCGGGCGGATGTACGGTCCGGTCAATCAGCTTCTGAATATTCAGGTGGACTGGATCCGGTCCATGGCATTGTTCTCAAGACTTTTCGCCTACTATGACATGCCGGTGGAAATTGAAAATCCGGCACATCCTGTGATGCCTGCGGAGTGCGTCGATGGACACGCGGCGGGACACGTGGAATTCAAACAGGTGGATTTCTGGTATGAGCCGGACCGCCAGATTCTGCGGGACGTGAATTTTGAATTAAAGCCGGGTCACAGCGTTGCGATTGTCGGGCCGTCCGGGTCCGGGAAGTCAACGCTGATCAATTTGATCCCGCGCTTGTATGATGTGACCGGCGGCTCCGTGTGCTTTGACGGCACGGATGTGCGGGAACTGGATCTGACCTGGCTTCGGAAGAATATCGGCGTGGTCAGTCAGGAGACTTATCTGTTCAATGGAACAATCCGGGACAACCTCCTTTACGCCAAGGAGGATGCGACAGAAGAGGAGATGCTGGAAGCCTGCAGAAAGGCCAATATTCTTGATTTTATCGAGAAGCAGGAAAACGGGCTCGACACCATTGTCGGCAACCGCGGTCTGAAGCTTTCCGGCGGTGAGAAGCAGCGCATCTCCATTGCGCGGGTGCTGCTTAAGGATCCGGCACTGCTGATTTTTGACGAGGCGACCAGCGCACTGGATTCGATTTCGGAGGCGAAGATTCAGGAAGCGATTGATCCGCTGATTGAGTCCCGGACCAGTATTCTGATTGCACACCGACTGTCTACGATTCTGGCGGCGGATGAGATTCTGGTGATCAGCGGCGGCACCATCGCTGAACACGGTAAGCATGCGGATCTGGTCGGAAGAGGCGGCGTCTATACGGAGCTGTACGAGACACAGTTCAAGGTCCGCGCCATCGAGGAAGGCAATTTCGATCCGCAGTGGGATCTGCTGCTGGAGGGAACATCCAATCCGGTGGAGGAGCACATGCAGGCGATTCGTGAGGATCTGAACGCAGTTCCGCCGGTCGGCCGCAAGGATGGCGGCGAGTACCGCCGGAAGCATCGCGGGGATGAAGCCGGGCGTCCGTGACACTTGCATTTCGAAAACGGCTGAGATATACTTAGAAGACTTTAGCACATAAAAGGAGTAAAGCGCCATGAAAGAAATATCGAAACTGCTTGGATATCGGGAGAGTATCCGCGTGGTGGATGCGACCCTTCGCGACGGCGGTCTGTGCAATGATTTTTACTTCTCGGATGATTTTGTCCGGGCTCTTTATCAGACGAACCTGAAGGCCGGCGTGGACTATATGGAAGTCGGCTACAAAGCCTCCAAGGAGATGTTCGATCCCGAGAAGTTCGGCAAGTGGAAATTCAGCAATGATGACGATATTTACGAAGTGATCGGCGAGAACAACACTCAGCTGAAGCTGGCTGTTATGGCCGATGTCGGGCGCACAGATTATAAGACGGACATCCGGGAGCGGAAGGACAGCCCCCTGGATCTGATCCGCGTGGCGACCTATATTCATCAGATGCCCGGCGCGATCCACATGATCGAAGACGCCAAGAACAAAGGCTATGAGGTGAGCTGCAATATCATGGCAGTCACGACGGCCCAGGAGGGTGACATCAAGGTCGCACTGGAGATGCTGGGCGAGTCGCCGGTCGACGTCATCTACATTGTAGACAGCTTCGGTTCCATGTACCCGGAGCAGCTGGCGCGTCTTGCGGATCTGTACATGAATGTGGCGGCAAAATATGGCAAGACCATCGGCATGCATGCGCATAATAACCAGCAGCTTGCTTTTGCCAATACGATCGAGGCGGTCGGCGACGGCGTGGACTGGCTGGACGCGACCTACAATGGTATGGGGCGCGGTGCAGGCAACTGTCTGATGGAAAACCTGCTCGCCTTCCTGAAGAACCCGAAATACAATTTCTATCCGGCAGTGGTCTTCGTGGAGAACTACATGACAAAGCTGCGGGAAGAGGGAATTCAGTGGGGGTATGACCTGCAGTACATGCTCACCGGCGTGATGAATCAGCATCCGCGCTCGGCGATCCGGTTCACGAAAGAGGGCCGCAGAGATTATTCCGAGTTCTACAAGGAAATCGTCGGACTCGACTGATTTCTTGACTTTACCAGCTGGAATCATTATCCTTGAAATGTCGGGCAGCACTGGATTTTCTTTTGCAGCCCTGTCAGGTCTGACCTGAATTCATCAATTTTCATTTTCTTTAAGGAGGAAATCCATATGAGCCACACACTGGTACTGATTCGTCACGGCGAAAGCGAGTGGAATAAGCTGAACCTGTTCACAGGCTGGACGGATGTCGATCTGTCCGAGAACGGCGTGCAGGAAGCCATTCAGGGCGGCAAGCTGCTCAAGGCTGAGGGCATCAAGTTCGACGTTGCCTACACCTCTTACCTCAAGCGTGCGATCCACACCCTCAACCATGTTCTTGAGCAGATGGATGAGGAATACATTCCGGTTTACAAGAGCTGGAAGCTGAACGAGCGTCACTACGGCGCACTGCAGGGCCTCAACAAGTCCGAGACCGCTGAGAAGTATGGCGAGGATCAGGTCAAAATCTGGCGCCGTTCCTTCGACATCTGCCCGCCGGAACTGGATCCTTCCGATGAGCGCGCACCGATCAACCAGGAGCAGTACAAGGATGTTGATCCGTCTCTGCTTCCGCTGACCGAGTCCCTGAAGATCACCATCGACCGCGTGGTTCCTTACTATGAAGAGACCATCAAGAAGGACCTCGCTGCAGGCAAGACCGTTGTCGTTGCAGCACACGGCAACAGCCTCCGCGCACTGGTGAAGTACCTCGACAACATCTCTGATGAGGACATCATCAACCTCAACATCCCGACAGCTGTTCCGCTTGTCTATGAGTTGGATGATGAGTTCAAGCCCATTTCTCACCGCTATCTCGGCGATCAGGAAGCCATCGCTGCGAAGATGAACGCCGTTGCAAAGCAGGGCTCCAAGAAGTAAGCCTTCAGCGCGGCAAGAACGCCAGGACGTTCTAAAGCACAGATGATCCGAAATGCCAGGGGAATTGCCCTTGGCATTTTTTTGTAAAAAAGTTTTGAAAAAGGCTTGACAGAACCTACACGTTAGATTAAACTAACCATCAGTTAGAGCAAGCTAACCACATGTTCTGACCAGATTGAATTCCCCTACATAAGTAATAATCGAATCTACCTACCTACCAGCATGGAGCTCTGCAGAGATGCAGAGCTTTATGCTATGCAGAAATTTACCGTTATGTTGTTAAATTTGACAAAAACCGTGCGTTTTGTTATGCTGAATAAGACAAAATGCCGAATGCCGGAAGCTGTTCCGGCAGCGGGAGAACCACAAATCTCAGCCTTTTAGTTTTTCTTATTTTTGCAGACCTCATTTCACGGATCGGGCAGCCGGGTTTTCATATAACGCGGCAGTCTTTAGTTATTTTTGCTGGACAGAAAGGAGGAATGTCTATGTCTATGGGTACGATTATCTGGATTCTGACCATTGTGATCTGTGTCATCTTTCTGGGGATTTCCTGGAAGGTGAAGGATGACGCGAATGTGAGCTTCTCCAACTACGCGATCGGCGGAGCTTCATTCGGCGTGAGTCTGATCTTCTTTTCACAATTCGCCAGCATCATGGGCGTCTCCAATTTCTTCGCCCACGCCGGAAATGCATATGATCAGGGCATCGGCATCCTCGCTTTTATTCTTGGAGAGCAGGGGTCCAAGATTGTGTTTGCCCTGACCATGGCGGGACTGATCGGACATTTCACCTATAACACGCTGCCGGAGCTGATTGATGATCTGATCGTCCGGGACAAGCTGACCCGGGCGCTCGCGAGCTTCATGGCCACGCTGATCATGATCGCCTCCGTGGGCAGCCAGGGCAAAGCCTTCGGCGACCTGTTCCAGGTCTTTACCGGCGTGGACCCGCGGCCGATCGTCATCCTGTTCTCGACCATCTTCATCATCTACACGGTTTTCGGCGGCATCTACAGCGTCGTCTGGACGGATCTGTTCCAGGGCATCCTGTGCCTGGTGTTCGGCGTGATTTTCTATCTGTATACCTTCAGCCGCATCAATTTCTCACCGGTTGTGCTGCAGGAGCGGCTGGCAGCCGTCGGCAAGGCGGAGCTCTTAAGCTTCTCGGGACTCAATCCCATGGCGGCGCTGAACAAGTTTCTGACCGGCCTCGTGGGCGTCTTCATTTTCCAGGCCTACTGGCAGCGGTGCTTCGGCGCGAAGCACTCCAAGGATGCGCGGAATTCCTTCCTGTACAGCGGCATTATCTGTACGGTCATGGTGATGATGACAGCCTTTACAGGCCTTGTCATTATGACCTATAACCAGGATCTCAACGCGAATACGGCCATGCCCTGGTACATGATGAATGTCATGCCGCCGGTGCTGTGCGCCGCCATCTTCGTACTGGTGCTGTGCGCGGGCATGTCGACGGCGGACACCTGTCTGAACTCTGCAGCCGTCCTGATCGTCAACGACATGGTGCATCCCTTCACGAAGGAATCGGACCGGAATCTGATCCGCGACACGAAAATCGTCACACTGGTGGTCGGCGTTGCCTCCTGCGTAGCGGGAATCTTCGCGCCCACAGTGCTCTCACTGCTTTCGAAGGCATATTCCTTTGCCGGCGCCGGTGTGGTGCCGCTGATCATTATCGGGCTTTTGTGGAAAGAGAGGAAGAGTGAGAAAATCCAGATGACCCGCTGCAACAGCAAGGTCAGCGCCTGGGGCGCGCGCCTTGGCATTATTGTGGGATCGGTCGCCTCCCAGCTGAAGATTTTTGGAGATTACGGGGTGATTTCCGGCGTGCTGCTGGCATCGGCGGTGATCATCCTTGTCTCCATGCTGACAAGAAATGTCCCGGTTGAGCCGGCTTTTGCCTCAAGAGGCAATGAGCACCCGCTGGCAAAAGCTGACTGACGGCCCGGTGTATCTGCGGCTGCAGACTGACTGGCGGTGAGGCTCAGGCCTCGGATTCTTCTGTTTTCTGATTCAGCGCGCGGAGCGGGTGATGCTTCTTCATATAGAGCAGGTAGTAGCCGGCGAGCAGCAGGGAGCTGGTGACCCAGCTGACCGGGTAGCTGGCCATGACATTGCCGATGGTGTGGTCCCTGGGCAGCATGATGGCAAGCCACGCCATACGCAGGATGCACACGCCGCCGATGGTGATGATCATCGGCATGAAGGAATTGCCCATGCCGCGCAGGGCGCCGCTGAATACCTCGATCATGAAGTAGGTGATGTAGAAGGAGACGAGGTAGCGCATCATGTAGGTTCCCCGCGCAATCACATCCGCGTCGCTGGTGAACAGGTACAGAAGGCGCGTCCCGGGGAAGTACAGGAACAGGCTGACCGCGACAGTCATGACAGAGGTGATGAGAAGGCTCTGGCGGATGCTGCCGCGCACGCG
This sequence comes from Lachnospiraceae bacterium, assembly GCA_017449485.1. GTDB lineage: Bacteria > Bacillota > Clostridia > Lachnospirales > Lachnospiraceae > CAG-791. The sequence goes on along the minus strand of JAFTFP010000290.1, from coordinate 5,579 downwards.
GTCCAGTGAGCCCGCGCCGTAGTTCTGACCGACGAAGGTGGTGATGGCGATGCCGAAGGAATTGATCAGCATCCAGTAAATCGCATCCACCTTGCCGATGGCGGCCCAGGCGGAGACGGCGTCGGTGTCAAAACCGTTGATGGCGGACTGAATGACGATATTGGAGAAGGAATACATGGTGGACTGAATCGCCGTGGGCAGGCCCATGGCGATGATTCTGCCCAGCATATTCCGTCTGAAGCGGATCTGCCGCAGATCCACCCGGAAGGACTCGGTCGAGCGCATGAGGATCCGGAGAACCAGCACCGCGCTGATGGTCTGACAGAGGATGGTGGCGATGGCGACGCCGGCCACACCCATGTGCAGGCCGATGACAAAGAGCAGGTCCAGTGCGATATTGCAGATGCAGCTGATGATCAGCACATAGAGCGGACGTCTGGAATCACCCACAGCGCGCAGAATGCCGGCACCCATGTTGTAGACCAGGTTGGGAACCATGCCGGCAAAGAAAATCCGCAGATAGAGCACGGAATCCTGAACCGTGGATGCGGGTGTGCCCATGGCGCGGACTGCGATGGGCGCGCCGATCAGACCGATCAGTGTAAACAGCACACCGCCAGCCGCGGCGATGGCGAGGGAGGTGTGTACCGCGTCCTTCACCTGCTTGTCCTGCTGTGCACCGTAGAACTGGGAGATGACCACCGAGGCGCCGCCGGCAAGACCGCCGAAGAAGCCGACAAAATAGTTGACCAGCACCGCGGAACTGCCGCCGACGGCTGCCAGGGCTTCTTTGCCCACAAACTGTCCGACGATGACGGCATCCACCGTGTTGTACAGCTGTTGAAAAAAGCTCCCGAACAGGAGCGGAAAGAAATAGAGCAGAAGCTGCTTCCAGATCACGCCATGGGTAATCTGATTTTCTGACTGGTTCATGTAGATGATTAACCTGTACAGCCTGACGGCTGCTGAACTTAGTGTGAAGCCGCGGCATCATGCAACTGGATAGACGCCGGACCTTCGCTGCGTCTGCTATCATACTTCCGGAACAATTTGAACACAATGGAAAAGATGCTGAATCTTTACGGGATTCAGCATCTTTTTTCGCTCTTTTTCAGAATCGGAGTGAAATCCGGAAGAGGGGCCGCACTTTTTCATTGGCCGGTGATTCTCCCGTATCCCGGATTCCTTCGAAGTACCAGGTCTGTTCACCGGCCGCGGCAGCGCTGTCGCTGGATACCGGTCCTGCAGTGCCTGCGGCAGACTGCATGCCCCGCACCATACAGACAGTGCCGGGGCGGATTTCCTCGAGATATTCTGCCCGGATTTCAGAAGGGAAGGATCTGGCAAGCAGCTCCGCCGGCAGCAGGTCCTCCGCAAGATCATAATAAAAGGAATTGTTCATATGGCCGTTGATGTCAGTCCGGGAAAACTGCGGCGAAAAGGAACTGCAGACGGTGGCTGAGACTTCCTTCGGCGCCCGCAGCGGCGCGGGAAGCTCTGTGCGGGGAGCAGTCGGCGCACCGGGAATTTCCACGCCCCAGGCCGTCGGAAAGACCGCTTTGCGGGTCTCTTCACTCATCAGAAGCCACAGCGCCGAGCCGGTGATCAGCACCGTGCCGTCCGGCGCACAGATTTCATAATACCGCGGAAAGAACATATGCAGCATCGGTCCGGGCCAGCTGCGCACCAGAATGTCCTCGTCATACTCGGGCATGCGGCGGATCTGCAGGGACTGGTGGGAGATGATCCAGAGCAGGCCCCGGTCCAGCGTCTTGTCCCGGCCCATGCCCAGCTGAGTGGTGTGCGCGATGGAGGCTTCCTGCAGAATACGCAGAAGCGAGGAGGTACGCAGCCTCCTCGCACAGTTCACGTGTTCGCTGCGCAGCCGCAGCTTCTTCTCATAGATCAGATCATTTGTCATATGCGCGTTCCACGGCGTCAATCAGATCGCCGAGCGTATTGATCTTGTCCCATTCCTCACTGGGAATGCTGATGTCAAAAGTTGACTCGACCTTAGTAATAACCAGAATCATACTCATGGAATCCATGGCCGCATCGGTGTTGATGGTCGATTCCTCCGTGAGCTCAGCATCCTGCAGCTCCGGAACGAAATCGTGAATCAGTTTGATGGTTTTGGCGAGAATTTCCTCTCTGGTCGGACGTTCCATTTTATTGCTCCTTTCAGTTTCAGATCCACTGTTCCCGCAGCATCTGGTCATGCTCGGAAGTTGTGCTGTAGAAGGTGTCCCGCATTCTGCGGGCCGGGGCCCCGTCATCGATCCACTGCTGCAGCTGCCAGCGCCGCAGCTTTCCGACGGCTGTCCGGGGCAGGGCTTCGTTTGTGTAAATCACCTCGGCGATCTGCAGGCCTCTGGCGCGATCCCGGTTGAACTGCGTGACGGCCAGCAGAACCACATCGGCCTCGACACTGCTCTCAATGATCAGAACCGGGCGGCCGTTCTTCTGGGCGATGGCCAGCTCGGACGTGCCCAGTGTCTCGGAGAGTGCTTCCTCATATTCGGGGCAGAAGACCTTCGTGCCGTCGGGAAGAACAAGGATATCCTTCTTGCGGCCGGTAATAGTCAGCCGTCCCTGGTCATCCAGCGATCCCAGATCGCCGGTGAAGAGACGCCGCACGGTCTGCCCGGGGTGGTCAGGATCCGGCTCTTCTACGGTTGGATCCGGCTCTCCGAAGTAGCCCTGCATCAAAGCCCTGGTGACAACGGAAATCTCACCGTCCGGCTCGATGCGAAGCGATGCGCCGGGGCAGGGATACAGCAGAGAGGGATTCTCCTGATCCTGAGAGATGGCAATGCCGCTGGAGGTTTCTGTCAGTCCATAGCCCAGATAGACCTGGATTTTCTTATCCTGCAGCTGATGTACGATGGAAGCCGGGCAGGGCGCTGCGCCGACGAGCACAGTCTTCAGCTCCGGATTCAGCATATTAAAGCGCAGCAGCGCCTGAATGATTGTCGGAACGCAGGGCAGGATGGTCGGCTTGTAGAACAGGCAGTCGTCCATCAGATGTCTTGCACCCCGGTCCACTGCCACCTGTGCACCGCCGTAAAAGCCCCAGAGCATACCGCAGACAAAACCGAATACATGCGAGAGAGGCAGAATGCACAGGATCCGGTCCTTCTCACTGCAGGGCAGCATCGCCTGGCCGCCGGCCGTACTAAGCAGCAGGGACTGCGGCGTCAGCACAACAGAACGCGAGCGCTGGGAGGTGCCGGAGGTGAAGAAATACAGGCGTCCCTCCTGACGGGCGGGCATGCCGGCATGCGAGCTCTGGATCCGGTCCTTTAAGGAACTTGTGATTTCCTCGGGAACTTTCTCATCACACAGAATCAGATCACAGCCGGAGCAGACCGCGGCCAGGATCCGGATGATGGTTTCAGGCGCCGGATGCGTGACCAGAATCTGCACATCGCCGGGCGTGTATTCGCGGCACTGATGGATCTTATTGTACAGTTCGTCATAGGAGATGCTCTTGGGAGCCCCCTCCTGCTCGTAGACGAGGGCAGGGGCCAAGTTGCCCTGGAAGGACTGAACTAAAGAAGTAAAATCGGTGTAGACAGCTGCCATAATCACCCCGCGGATTCTTCCTGTGAGATAGTCATATTTTGCCCCGATCTGATCGAAATATCAAACAGCAAAATATGGATATAACACATTCTGATAAATGGATTTATTATCGTCTGTATGGTATCATTTTAATGAACCAAGCCGTTTTCGGCAACACTTTAACAGGGGGTAGGAACAATGAGCAATCTGGAAGAGAAAATCTGTATTATCGGCGGCGGCCCGGCGGGTCTGTCGGCGGCCATGTACCTGGAGCAGAAGGGGTATCACAACTATACCGTGCTCGAGCGCAATGACCATGTCGGCGGAAAATGCCACTCTCCGCATTACAACGGAAGACGCTATGAAATGGGCGCCATCATGGGCGTGCCGTCCTATTATGCAGTGCATGATGTAGAGGAGTTCTGCGGCATTACTCACGATGGGCCGAAGCTGAACCGGAACTACAAGGATCAGAACGGAAACGTCATTGAGCCCTTCGAGCCCAAGAAGAACATCCTGAAGATTCCGCGTCTGATGAAGATGAAGAGTCAGATGAAGAAGCTGGCGGAGCTGCTGGAGACCAAGTACAAGGGCTATGACATCAACGGACACCGCGGTGTCAGCGAAGGCCGCTATGAGGGCTTTGCCGTCACACCCGGCCGCGAGCCGGTTTCCGGCGAGAACCCGAATCTGAAGGATCTCGCACTTCCCTTCAAGCAGTTCTGCGAGATGAACGGCGTCGAACTGGTGCAGGATATCTGGATCGGCCCCTTTACTTCCTTCGGCTACGGCTATTTTGATGAGATTCCCGCAGCTTATGTTCTGAAGTATCTGGATTTCCAGACCACCATGAACTTTGTAAAGATCAACCTCTGGACCTGGAAGGAAGGCACACAGTACATCTGGGAGCAGCTCAACGAGCATCTGATGCATCAGGCGCGCCTGAACAGCAATATCACAGCGGTTGAGAGAAAAGACGGCAAGGTCTATGTGACCGTCAACGGCGCGACAGAAGAGTACGACAAGATCATCGTGACGGCTCCGCTGCAGTACCTGCCGGACTACTTTGACGCGACAGCCGAGGAGAAGGAGCTCTTCTCCAAGATCGACTATGAGCGCTATGATGTGCTGGCTGTTGAGACCAAGCCTGAGGATCATCCGGAAATTTCCTACTATGTCTTCGACAACATGACGCCGGAGCGCTATGGCCATCTGATGGTTTATTACAGAAGATGGAGAGACACGAAGGATCAGGTCATCACCACCTACGCGCTTCGCAATCACCAGAACAAGCCGGAGATTTCGCCTGAGAAGTGCAAGGAGACCGTGCTGGAGGATCTGAAGACCATGAAGAATCCGGCCACCAACATTGTCAACGAGAAGTCCTGGTATTACTTCCCGCATGTTGACTCACAGACCTACGCTTCCGGCTGGTATGAGAAGGTCGAGGCGATGCAGGGTCAGCTGGGCACCTACTACGCCGGTGAAGTCATGTCCTTCGGCGACATGGATGAGACGGCGGAGTACTCCAGAGAACTGGTGGAGCGCTTCTTCTGACTGCAATCAAGACAGCTAAAACAAGCCGTGTCTGAGTCATGGCGGCATGCAGTGCATGCCGCCATCTTCGGGCATATGGGAACCGGCCGTGGCTACAGGGCCGTAAGGAGGCAGAGATGAGTTTTTATAAAGAGCACTACGATGTCGTCATCATCGGCGGCGCGCTGGCAGGCCTGTCCTGCGCTCTTCAGCTTCAGCAGAAGGGGATTAAGGATATCCTGATTCTGGAAAAGCATAATCTTCCGGGCGGTCTGGCGACCAGCTATGTCCGGGACGGAATGGAAATCGAGGCCACACTGCATGAGATGATGAGTATCGGCACGAAGGAAGACCGGCTGAAGGTCGGCGTTTTCTTCGATGAGGTCGGCGTGGACATTGACTGGCTGAGGGTGCCGGAGGCCTATCGTTTCATCCGCACGGCAAAAGACGGCGAAAAGCCGATTGACATCACACTTCAT
>JAFTFP010000289.1 GCA_017449485.1 Lachnospiraceae bacterium | reverse complement strand
TGAAAACTGCCCCTGGCAGAGATGATTATAGTATAAAAACAGCCTTTAATGAAGGAAAAAAACAGAAGTTAATACCGCACAGTACAAGGATTGTCCCTATGCGGAAATTACTTCAGCAATCAAGTAGAATTCGATAGAAATGTAATGTAATGTATGAAGCGAAATAAATATGTACAATAGAGTACTGAGTAGCAATTCACCCCGCCACCTAAGAGGATGGGGGAATTCTTGCTATTTTATGTTAAATAATGGGCTATATAGGAAACTGTCTGATAGGAGGGCGTCCGCTCTCCTTTTTCATATCGCCCGTATCCCATGGCAGACATATTTAATCGTCGGGCAGCTTCCGCGCGTGTAATGCCCAGCTCTGTTTCGGCATTATCTGCGAAAAGAGGAATTACTGAAAATGACAGTCGAGATTGACGACACATCAAAATTGATGTATTCTAAAGACGCAATGTGCATCTATGATTACACTACATCAAGCAGAAAAACTGGAGCTGGAGAAAGCAAAGAAGCGAGCACAAGCTGCAGGCTTGATTTGATAGAATGGGTGAGAATGATGGCATTTGTCAAAGCAGATCTAAAAAGAGAGAAAGAAGAGCTGAATAAGCTTGTAGCGGAAAGCGAAGAAGCCAGAAAAGCACATGAGGAATTTCAGGCCATGATTGCCCTTCAGCAAAAACTCATTGAGACACGAAAGGCAGAAAAGATGACACAATCCGATGTGGCGAATGCGACTGGGCTTTCCCAACAAGCTGTCAGCAGGATTGAAAAAGGTGCAGGGGCAACAGTTGGGTCTCTGATAAAGTATCTTATGGGTATAGGGTACTGCATAGAGCTGAAGAAGATTTAACTTCCAAACAAAACATCTGGATATGAATGAATTGAACCAGAATCAGCAGAAAAAAGTATATGGCGCCGGCGGTCTTGAATTGCCGGAAGCGTTCTGTAATCGAATGAAGCAGGAACTGGGCGGGGAAGCGGAAGCATTCCTCGCCTCTTATCGTGCGCCGCGGCAGCAGGCACTGCGCCTGAACCCAGCAAAATATGGATTTCACAAGGAAAACATAGATCGACCGATCCAGTCAAAATCCGACACGCAGGCTGCAGCTGACTCCATGAAGTGTATTGATGGTACAGGCGGAGAGGAAGAATACATGCGGCAATTTGCCGCAGAAGTTCTTGAAATTCATGAAAACGAGCTGGAACCCGTGCCCTGGGCGCGGCATGCCTATTATTTTTCAGAGGATCAGCGGCCGGGCAGAAATCCGCTGCATGACGCGGGGCTTTATTATATTCAGGAACCCAGTGCGATGGCGACGGTGGGAGAACTTGAGGATTACCTTAGGAAGGCCGGACGCAGAGGTCCTTTCCGGGCACTGGATCTGTGTGCAGCACCGGGCGGCAAAAGCACGCAGCTGCTGACAATGCTGCGGGAATTCGATCAACTGTCCTGTGAAAACCGGGGAGAGCAGCAGGCGGCGCAGAGCATCCTGGTCTCCAACGAAATCATCCCCAGCCGGGCGGCCATTCTCTCAGAGAACCTCGAGCGCTTTGGCGCCGTGGGGACCCTCGTGACCAATGAGAGCCCCGAGCGGCTCGCCGCGCGGTTCCCGTCGTATTTTGACCTGATGGTCGTGGACGCACCGTGCTCCGGCGAGGGCATGTTCCGAAAGGAAGAGGCGGCGGTGCGGGAGTGGAGCCCGGAGAACGTCGCGATGTGTGCGCAGCGGCAGCGGCAGATTCTGGAGCAGGCGGCTGTGATGCTGGCGGACGGCGGCGTGCTCGCCTATTCGACCTGCACCTTCTCGCAGGAGGAGAATGAGCAAAATGCGGCCTGGCTGGCCGAGACGCATCCGGAGTTGAAGCTGGTGCAGACCCGGCGCCTGTACCCGCACCAGGTTCGGGGCGAGGGACATTTTGTTGCGCTGTTCCAGAAGGACGGAGAGCCGGTGGACCGGTCTGAACTGCTTGGAGGCAGGCGTTGGAAGAGCAATATACCAAGTGAAATGAATGGTGTAGAGAAGGCAGGCAAGCATCTGAAGCCTTCTAAGAATAAAAAAGCTGGGAAAGGCGCAAATAACAGTGTTTTAACCGAATCAGTCAACATCTGGAACGCCTTCGCTAGCGAGATATTCGGGCTGGATCGACAGCCTGAAGAGGGCGCAGGACGAGCCGTTAGTCAGATTTTGCCCGAACCGGATAGGCTGACGCCGGAGCGGGCGGTGTTGTTCGGAGAAGAATTGAGTCTATTGCCGGCCGGGGTGTCGGCGGCGCAGCTGGCGGGGCTGAAGGTTCTGCGGCCGGGGCTGCATCTGGGCACGGTGAAGAAGAATCGTTTTGAGCCGTCCCACGCGCTGGCGCTTGCGCTGACGAAGGATGAGGTGATACACTCTTTTGAACTGGATGAGGAGCAGGCGATGCACTACCTGCGCGGCGAGACCATTCCGCTGGACGCGGAGTTGAAGGGCTGTGTGCTGGTGACGTACCGCGGCGTGTCCATCGGCTGGGGCAAAGCGGCCGGCGGCATCCTCAAGAACCACTATCCGAAAGGACTGCGAAGGCTATCATGACAGATTTTAGCTCAGAGAACAGAATAGAGAGAGGGACTGAGAACGGGACAGGCTCTGCGGCGGAAAGCCGCACGATCTGTCTGCTGAATGATTCTTTTCCGCCGGTGATCGACGGCGTTGCGAACGCGGTGGTCAACTACGCCAAAAACATCAACGCGCACTACGGCAGGGCCTTTGTGGTCACGCCGGACATTCCGGGCGGGGCGGATGACAGCGCATTTCCTTATCCCGTGATCCGCTACCCAAGCATCGACACGCGCAAAGTCTTCGGATACGTGACGGGCAATCCCTTTGCGCCGGGGACGATTTATAACGTCCTGCAGCAAAATCCGGATCTGCTTCATCTGCATTGCCCGATGGTGTCTGCCATGCTTGCGTGGCAGCTGCGGGAGACGCGGGATATTCCGCTGGTTCTGACCTGGCACTCCAAGTTTGATACGGATATTGCGGGCATCGTGCACAACAGACTGCTGCGTGATGAGGTCATGCGTACAGTGCTTCATAATGTCAATGCCTGCGACGAGGTGTGGGCCGTCAGTGAGGGCGCAGGTGACGACCTGCGGAATTTTGGCTACGAGGGCGATATTATCGTCATGCAGAACGGCGTGGATCTGCCGCGCGGCGGCGTGGCGGAGCATCTGGTCGTCGAAGCAACCGGAGAGTATGATCTTCCGGCGGATGTGCCGGTCTTCCTGTTTGTGGGAAGGATGAAGTGGTATAAGGGGCTGCGCATCATTCTGGAGGCGCTCGCGAGACTGCACAAGCTTCATCGGGCTTTCCGCATGGTTTTCATCGGCGGAGGCGGCGATATGGAAGAGGTGATCGCGCTCACAGAGCAGCTGAAGCTGACACCTTTCTGCATTTTTACCGGTCCGATTCACGACAGGGAAAAGCTGCGGGCGTGGTATACCCGGGCGAATCTGCTTCTGTTTCCGTCGGCGTATGACACGAACGGCCTGGTAGTCCGTGAGGCGGCTGCCTGCGGGACCGGGACGGTGATGCTGGGCGGCAGCTGCGCGTCCGAGGGCGTGACCGACGGCCGCAACGGTTTCCTGATTGACAGCAGCGCGGAGTCCATGGCGGACTGCCTGCTGCGGCTTTATGAGAATCACGGAAAGGCCGGCGAGGTCGGTCTGGCGGCGCAGAAAGAGCTGTATATTTCCTGGGAAGAGGCGGTTGCCCACGCGACGGAGCGCTACGAGATTGTGCTGGACCGCCACAAGAGCGGGCAGTACAAGCGGATGCACCAGCCGCGGGATCTGTTCATGAAATCCCACGGAAAACTGATGAATTTCATGGGCGAGGTGCAGGCGGAGGCCTATACCACCCGTGATGATTTCCTGGAGGAGTTCCTGAGCTACACGACACTGGTGCAGGATTATGCCCAGAATCTGTATGATCGGGCGAATGAGGCAAAAACGTCGCTGGAAAACCGCGCCGTGGAGACACGGACTGCCATCGAGACGAAAGCACTCGAAGCCCGGACTGCGATCGAGACGAAGGCGCAGGAGACCCGAACCGCTATTGAGACGAAGGCGCAGGAGACGATCGATAAATTGAGATCATGATATCAATTCCCCTGCCCGCCGAGGACGGAGAGGGAGGTGTCGGGCTCCTGAGAACCGATGTGTTCGAGCCGCTCGCTCAGCAGTTCGACGATGCCCCCTGTCAGGCGGTATTGCAGGACGAGATTTTCGTCCTCGTCGACAGGGAAGATTTTCGTTATTACATCGCCGGATGTGTTGCCTGCCTGTGCAGCTTGGTACAAGTGTTCCTGAGCCTGCGAATAAGCGTGGTAGTAGGCGGCTGTCCGCTCCTCAAAGCGGCGGCTCTGCCGCAGGTCGGAGAGTGCGCTGACGATGGACAGGCAGGCAAAACTCAGGAGGGAGAGCACGACGAAGACCAGCAGGATCAGAGAAATACCGCCCTGGACATGAAAGGAAAACTTGCGCTCCTTCACGGCGTCTCACCTCCTTCCAACACGTTCAGCTCCGGAATTTCATAGATCATTTTTCCGGCAGAGTCCAGCACTTCGATCCGGGCTGTGTGCAGCACAGGCTGTCCGGCGTCCACTTCAGAACTGTTGACCGATTCGGTTAAAAACGCGTGGAATGCGGCTTCTGAAGCACTTTCCAGAAGCATCCAGTCACTGTCGTAATAGATGCTGAGACTTTCATTGTTTCCGTCTTTTCCGGTCGCGGCGCCGGCACCGATTTCACCCAGCAGCTGTGCGGCCTGCTCCGGATTTCCCCCGGCACAGATATAGGCTTCGGCCAGATTTTGCGCGGCGACGACGGCACCGGTACTCTGACGCGCCTGCTGAGCCAGGTCGTGCGCCTTCAGGTAGAGGCGGATGCAGCCGATGCCGGACAGGGCGAAGAAGAAAACTGTGATGATGATTTCGACCAGCAGCAGGGAGGATTTGAATTCAAACCGGTTGTTGTTCACGGCGTGCCTCCTTCCTCAGATTCTGAATCTGCCGGTGCTGTGTCCGCGCCGGCATCTGCTGTTTCAATCATGGGCAAAATATGGACCAGGAAGGACGAGCTTTTTCCCTCTTCGAGGGTGAAGTCGACGCGGATGGCGCGGTCGCTGACCTGTTCGAACTGAATGTCGGAGAGGGGCAGGATGGCGCTGCCGGCGATGCGGCCGAGGCCGCTGTCCTCGGGGGTGAAGAGCTCGTTTAAGTGGCCGTCATAGGCATAGAGGTAGGTAACAAAGGGACGGCCGGCGATTTCCTCATGGATCAGCAGGGCGGAGGCGCCTTCGAGCTCACCGGTCTCGATCTGGCCGGCCGCCAGGCCGCGGCGCACCTTCTGCAGGACATAGGCCTCGCAGGTGCGGGCGTCGTAGTTGTCGGACATGGACGCGAGCACGCGCTCATAGACGCCGGTGCCGAGCACAATCATCAGAGCCGACGAGATCATGAGGAACAGGAGGAGCACGATAACAAACAGAAAGTCGACGGAATGCTTTTTATTACTCACCCTTACCTCCTTCCTCCTGGCGCAGCAGTATGACGGCGTAGTCAGGCCGGATGTTGGCGGCGATGGGCCGGTAGTCGACGTAGAAGCGGGATTCAGGGTAGGTCAGGCCGTAGTGCTCGCGGATGTAGGTAAGATCCGGCGGATACATGCCCTCCAGCGCGTAGCAGGCGGTGATGTCGCGCTCCATGGCGCGCTCGATGCTTTCCTTTTCCCGAAGAAGCGTGTCCGTGCTGATATTGTCCGCAGAGAGCCGCATGCCGGCGTAAAGCCCGCCGGCGATGGCGAGGGATGCGGCCAGCAGCAGGGCGGTCATCGGCAGACCACGGCACTTTGAAGTTTGGTTGACAGTGAAGCGATTCTTCATCTATTTTTACCTGTTTAGCTCCCTGCTAAACCTTTGTTCAGGTGTTGTTTCCTGCATTACGCATTTTGCCCATCTTAATTAACCGATTTAACCGATTTTACCCGATGCTCGAC
>JAFTFP010000288.1 GCA_017449485.1 Lachnospiraceae bacterium | reverse complement strand
TGACCGACCTCCGTGCGGACCGACTTATATTTCTTCTTCTGAACCAGATAATCCGCGAATTCGTCCGTCACATAGCGCAGAAAAATCTCCGTGACCTCGATGTCGGAGTGATCGCTCGAGGCCACCTCGATGGAAATATTCTTTCTTCCCTTCTTCTGCATCTGCTCCAGCAGCTCCGGGCTGTATTCCACGTTCATTGATTTCCTCCGTGCAGTTCGGATTCTCTTCTACCGGATATCCTCCAGCTCGTACGGCGTCTCCTGATAGACCATGTTGATCCAGTTGCTGTACAGCAGCTGCGAATGGGAACGCCACTCCAGCAGCGGCTTCTGCTCCGGATCGTCGTCCGGGAAATAGTTGATCGGAATCTTCGGATTGATCCCCTTCTTCACGTCCCGCACGTACTCGTCGCGCAGCGTGTACCGGTCATATTCCGGATGGCCCATGACATAGACCTCTCTTCCGCCCCGCGCCGTAATCAGCAGCACGCCCGCCTCCGGCGACTCCGCCAGCACCTTCAGGTCCTTGCAGGCCTTGATGGTCTCATGCGGCACCGTCGTATAGCGGCTGTGCGGAATCAGGAAATAGTCGTCAAAGCCCCGCACCAGCGGATCCTTGCGGTGATAGACCTTGTGGCGGTAGACGCCTGAGAGCTTCTCCTTCAGAAGCTTCTTCTGCAGTCCGTGATGGAAATAAAGCCCCGCCTGCGCACCCCAGCAGATGTGGAAGGTGCTGGTCACATGCGTCGAGCTCCATTCCATGACCTCGCACAGCTCCGGCCAGTAATCGACCTCCTCATACTCCATCTGCTCCACCGGCGCGCCGGTAATGATCAGTCCGTCAAAATGTCTGCGGCGCAGCTCGTCGAAGGTATAGTAGAACTGCTGCAGGTGGTTCCGGGAGGTGTGCGCCGACTCATGGGAGCTCATCCGCATGAATGTGATGTTGACCTGAAGCGGTGTATTGGATATCATACGCAGCAGATCCAGCTCCGTGTCCTCCTTCTTGGGCATCAGATTCAGGATCGCAATCTCCAGCGGACGGATGTCCTGATGGATCGCCCGCGTCTCATCGACCACAAACAGATTTTCCTTCTCAAGAATCTCCTTGACCGGCAGGTCATTCTGAATTTTAATCGGCATACGCTGCTCCTGCGAGCTCCAGGAATGCCTCTTCGGACAGAATCGGCACACCCAGCTCCTGTGCTTTTTTATTCTTTCCCGACGTCGAGGTGACGTCGTTGTTAATGAGATAATCGGTCTTCGAGGACACGCTGCCGGACGCTTTGCCGCCCCGCTCCTCGATAAACTCCTTCAGCGCCTCTCTGTTGGCAAAATGATGCACGGCGCCGGTAATGACGAAGGTCTTCCGGTAATCCGGTTTTCCGCGCCGGCGCCTGAGCCGTCTGCTGTGCCGTCCGGGGCACCTGCCGCGCCTGTTCCTGCTGCACCTGTCGCTGCCGGCGGCGTCAGTTCCTTCATCAGGTCCGCGAGCAGCTGCTGATTCTTCTCATCGGCAAACCAGCAGCGGATCGCATCCGCCAGAACCGGCCCGACGCCCTCCACGGCCGCCAGGTCCTCCTCAGAAGCCGCACCCACGGCCTCCAGATCGCCAAAATGCCGGATCAGGAGTCTGGCCGTCGACGCGCCGATGCCCGGAATGCCCAGCGCGTACAGAATCCGCGCATAGGGCTGTGTCCGGGAGAGCTCAATGCCCTCCATCAGCTTCGCGTAGGAGCGCTCTCCGAAGCCCTCCATATCGACAAATTCGTCGTTATGTGTATCCAGGTGATAGATATCTGCCGGCTCCTTCAGCCATCCTCTCGCGATCAGCTTCTCCAGCGTCATCTCCGAGAGGCCTTCGATATTCATCGCATTCCGGCTGGTAAACAGCGCAAAGCTCTTCAGCTTCTTGGCCGCGCAGTCCGGGTTCAGGCACACCAGCACCTGCGTCTCGTTCTCAGACTTAATCTGCGTCGGCCCGCCGCACACAGGACAGGTGTCCGGAATGACGAGCGAATCAGACTGCGTCAGATTCTCCGCGATCTGCGGAATGATCATATTGGCCTTATAAACCGTGATCCGGTCGCCGATGCCCAGCTTCAGGGCCCGCACGATACTCACGTTGTGCACTGAGGCGCGGCGCACCGTCGTGCCCTCCAGCTCCACCGGGTCAAAAATCGCCACAGGATTGATGAGTCCCGTCCGGGAGGCGCTCCACTCGATTTCGCGCAGCGTCGTCTCGGCGATCTCATCCGCCCACTTGAAGGCGATGCTGTTGCGCGGGAACTTCGCAGTCCGCCCCAGCGCCTCGCCGTAAGCGATATCATCCAGCAGCAGCACCAGTCCGTCCGACGGAATATCATAGTGCTGAATCTTCTTCTCGTAGTATTCAATCCGCTCCTGAATCGTCGCGGCGCTCACCCGGTGATACTCCACCGTCTCAAAGCCCTGCTCCTTCAGGAACTCAAACTGCTTCTCCCGGGAGTTTTTAAAGTCAGGGCTTTCTCCCGTGACCACTCCCGCTGCGGTTTCTGACTCTGCCGCCTCCGCGCTCACCAGCGAGAAAGCATAGAACCGCACACTGCGCTTGGCCGTCACGGCGCTGTCCAGCTGCCGTACGGAACCGCTGCACAGATTCCGCGGGTTCTTGTACCGGACGTCGCCGGTCTTTCCCTCTTCCGCCGCCTCTTCCTCGAGCTGTGCATTGATTTTGTCAAAATCCGAATAGCGGATGACCGCTTCTCCCCTAAGGACAAGTGCTCCCTTGAAGGGAATCGACATCGGCAGGTTGCGGAACGCCCTGGCGTTTGCCGTGATCACCTCGCCGATCTCACCGTTGCCCCGTGTGACAGCTTTGGCCAGCTTCCCGTCTTCATAGGTCAGAACGACCGTCAGGCCGTCCAGCTTCCAGGACAGAAGCCCCTCCTGATCGCCCAGCCAGGCCTGCAGATCTTCTCTGGACTTGGTCTTGTCCAGCGACAGCATGGGCTGTGCGTGGCGCTCCTTGGGCAGCTCATCCACGGACTCGTAGCCGACGCGGACCGTGGGAGAATCCGACATCACAACGCCCGTCTTCTCCTCCAGCGCAGTCAGCTCATCGTAGAGCGCATCATATTCATAATTGCTCATGATCTCCGTGTCCTGCGCGTAGTAGGCCTGCGACGCGCGGTTTAAGAGGTCGATGAGCTCCCGCATTCTGGCTCTGTCATCCATCTGTCAATACCTATTTTACATCAAAATTCTTCTTGCGCTGCGGCGGGCGGGCGGGTTTCTCGCACGCCTTCAGGAGCTTGGTGATCTCCTCTTCCTTGAGCTCACGCATCTCGCCCGGCTTCAAGCCGCCCAGTGTGACGGACAGGACGCGGACGCGCTTTAACTGCTTCACATCCCGGCCAACCGTGCGGCACATCCGGCGGATCTGCCGGTTCAGCCCCTGGGTCAGCACAATGCGGAAGGTGTCCTCTCCCAGCCGCGTCACCTTGCAGGGTCTGGTCTTCACCCGCAGGTCCGGCAGCCACAGTCCCTTCGAGAGGCGCTCAAGCTCCTCATCCGTGATTTTGCCCCGCACCCGGACAATGTATTCCTTCTCATGTCCCGAGCGGCTGTGCATCATCTCCTCCACCAGCCGGCCGTCATTGGTCATCAGAAGGAGTCCCTCCGAGTCCTTGTCCAGCCGGCCCGCATAGGTCAGGCGCTCCGGATAATGAAAAACATCCCGCAGCGTGACTTCCGCGTGCGGATCCGAATCCGTCACAGTCACGCCCACGGGCTTGTAATATGCAACAACAATGCGCCGCTCCCCGCCGTGCACTGCGCGGCCGGAAACGACGATGCGCTCCTCTCCGCTGACGCGGTCGCCGATCTGGGCAATCCTGCCGTCGATCGTGACCTCGCCCTCGCGGATCAGCTCATCCGCGGCGCGTCTTGAACATACGCCGCAGGATGCCAGATATTGATTCAGCCGGATCTGCTCCATATCAGAGCCTCCCCAGCAGCATGGCTGCGTTCTGCGGAATCATGCACTCCGCGTGCTCCTTCAGCAGCGCCGCACCGGTCCGATGCCCGGTCAGCAGCTCGCCGTACTCATTGGCAGTCAGCACAATGCGCTCAAACTCCTCCCGGCCAAGGCCTGCTCCTTCGGGCAGACTGACCAGCAGATAGTATTCGCCATCCTTTCCTTTGTAAAGGGAAGTGTCCAGATCCACGAAATCCATCAGGAAGCGGCAGCTGCGCGTCACATCCCGCATGGACTCAAAACGGAAGACCCAGGTCTGCTGGCGGGCGGTCACATTTTGCCCATCTGTATTGTCAGCGCCTGTGCTCCGTGCGGGATTTCTCTTGCTGCCGGAACCTGTGCTGCCG
>JAFTFP010000287.1 GCA_017449485.1 Lachnospiraceae bacterium | reverse complement strand
GCCGTCAGGCTTTCCGCGAAGGCTATCCGGAAATCGGCGATTATTATTACAGAGCTGCTCTGGAGGAAGCGGATCACGCCTCCAAGTTCGCGGAGCTGCTGGGCGAAGTCCTGACCGACTCCACCAAGAAGAACCTGCAGATGCGTGTCGATGCCGAGAACGGCGCAACCGCCGGCAAGACCGATCTTGCGAAGCGCGCGAAGGCGCTCAACCTGGATGCCATCCATGACACCGTTCATGAGATGGCAAGAGACGAGGCCAGACACGGCAAAGCCTTCAAGGGTCTGCTTGACAGATATTTTGGTTAAGTTGGTATTGATGACTGATCGTTTTTAGACTACTATACTGAAGGAGCAGGGAAAGCCTTGCTCCTTCTTTTTCGTTGATCCGTTTTACAATCATTCAGAAGAGGAATATGTCTTATGGATAAAATTGCCAGCTTTACCGTCAACCACCTTGTGCTGGAGCCGGGCATCTACGTCTCCCGCAAGGACCGCTTCGGCGAAACCGTCATCACCACCTTCGATCTGCGCATGACCGCGCCGAACCGCGAGCCGGTCATGAACACCGCCGAGCTGCACACCATCGAGCATCTCGGTGCCACCTTCCTGCGCAATCATCCCGTCTGGAAGGACCGCGTCGTCTACTTCGGCCCCATGGGCTGCCGCACCGGCTGCTATGTGCTCCTCGAGGGCGATCTGACCTCCCGCGATATCGTGCCGCTGATCACGGAGCTTTATGAATTCATCCGGGACTTCGAGGGCGAGATCCCCGGCGCCGACCCGCGCGAGTGCGGCAATTATCTGGACCAAAATCTGACCATGGCCCATTTCCTCGCAAAGCGCTATCTCGAGAACACGCTGTACAAGATCGATGATGCGCACCTGAATTATCAGTAATCCATCAAGCAGCAGAAGTTTAAGCAAGAAGAAGAAAGAAGTAAACAGGAGTAAATCATGAAAGTCGGAATTATCGGCGCCATGGAGGCGGAAGTCGCCCAGATCAAAGAAAACATGGCCATCACACGAACAGTTGAAAAGGCACAGATGAAATTCTATGAGGGCGCCATCGGCTCGACCTCAGCGGTTGTCGTGCAGTGCGGCGTCGGCAAGGTCAACGCCGGTCTGTGCGTTCAGATCCTCGTGGACTGCTTCCACGTCACGCACCTCATCAATACCGGCGTGGCCGGCTCCCTGTGCAACGACCTGAACATCGGCGATGTCGTCGTCTCGACAGAGGCCGTCTATCATGATGTGGATGCCACCGTTTTCGGCTATGCACCGGGCGAAGTTCCGTCCATGGGCACAGCGGCTTTCCCGGCCGACGAGATGCTTCGCAAGGCCGCTGTCGACGCAGTCCACACCGCCGCGCCGGACATCAGTGTGCTCGAGGGCCGCATTGCCAGCGGCGATCAGTTTGTCTGCAGAGCTGAGCAGAAGGCCGCAATCATCGAAACCTTTGCGCCGCTGTGCACCGAGATGGAAGGCGCTGCCATTGCGCAGGCCGCCTACCTGAACAAGATTCCCTTCGTCATCCTGCGCGCCATCTCTGACAAGGCGGACGGGAGCGACCTCGTCGACTATCCGGTTTTTGAAAAGAAGGCGGCAGCTGACTGCGCGAAAATCACCGAGGCCATGACAGCCGCCCTGTCCTGAGAACACAGATTTACGATTCATAAAAGAAAGGGAGCACGCGTACGTGCTCCCTTTTTCTATCATCTCATCGAAATTTCATCGATCTTCCTCAGCTCTTCCTCTGAGAAGGTGGTGTTCTGAATCGCGCGGATATTGTCGAGGATCTGTGACGGTCTGGACGCACCGATCAGCACCGAGCAGACATCGCCGTCCTTCAGAATCCAGGCGAGCGCCATCTCCGCCAATGTCTGACCGCGCTGGCCTGCCAGCTCATTGAGCTCACGGATCTGCTGCAGTCTGTCGTCCGACAGATCAGAGGCATGCAGGAACCGGCCGTCCTTTGCGATGCGGCTGTCCTGCGGAATTCCCTTCAGGTAGCGGTCTGTCAGCATACCCTGAGCCAGCGGCGAAAAGGCAATGATACCGAGACCGTTCTCGCGGCAGTACTGCTTGACGCCGTCCTTCTCAATACCCCGGTCAAAAATGGAATATCTGCGCTGGTTGACGATCAGCGGGCAGTGCAGCTCCTTCATGATCGCCTGCGCCTTCGCGGTCTGCTCCTTGTTGTAATTGGAAATGCCGGCATAGAGCGCTTTGCCGCTGCGCACGATCTGAGCCAGTGCCTCCATCGTCTCCTCCAGCGGCGTCTCCGGGTCCGGGCGGTGATGATAGAAAATGTCCACATATTCCAGCTGCAGGCGCTTCAGACTCTGGTCGCAGCTTGCGATCAGGTACTTACGGCTGCCCCAGTCGCCGTACGGGCCCTTCCACATATCGTAGCCGGCCTTGGACGTCACCACCAGCTCATCGCGGTAAGGCTTAAAGTCCTGCTGCAGAATCCGGCCGCAGTTTTCCTCTGCCGCACCGTACTCCGGTCCGTAATTGTTGGCGAGATCGAACTGTGTGATACCGTTGTCAAAAGCCGTCTGGCACATGGCCCGCATGTTCTCATAGTCTCCGCCGGTGCCGAAATTGTGCCAGAATCCCAGTGATACCGCCGGAAATTTCAGTCCGCTTGTGCCGACCCGGTTGTACACCATGTTTTCATAACGACTTTCACTTGCCTGATAACTCATTTTCTCTCCCCTTTCCTCTGGTTCTTAATCTTCTTCCGGCTTTTCCCCGGAAGTATCTTTAGAAACACCTTTCTGAAGCGACTGTTTTCCGAATCGCATCTGAACATTTTCCAGCATGCGGCCCAGCTGCTCGGTCCTGCGCTTTTTCTCCGCAGCCTGCCGCGCCTGTTCCTCTGCCTTCTTCTCTCCTTCTTCGCGGACCCGCTCCTGCTCCTGTTTCCGCTCCTTTTCCTCTTCCTGCGTCTTCATCCAGTCGAACAGATTCTCCTGTTCGTAGCCGCCCTCGTCCAGCTTGGACATGCCCACACCGATCAGGCGGATGCCCCGCCCGTCCGCTAGCAGTGCGGTTTCGCCGAAACACAGCTCCCGCAGAAGCACCTGTGCGTTTGCATAAATGACCTCCGCATCCCTCGTCGGCCGCTCCAGCGTCATCTGCCTCGAGCGGCGCTTGAAATCATCGGTCTTGACGCTTACACTCACCGTCAGTCCCTTGGCCTGTCCGCGTTCCATCCGCGCACTCACATGCTCCGAGAGAGCACGCAGAACCGGGTCGGCTTTTGCCTCATAATTGCGGACCGTGATATCCTCCGACATCGTCGTCTCATTGGAATAGCTTTTCGCCTTCTCCGATTCGGCGTGCACCACCTCCGAGCCGCGTCCGTTGGCCCGCTCATAAATATACTCGCCCGCCTTCTGGCCCAGATAGGACTGCAGCAGTTCCTTCTGAGTACCGGCGGCCTCCCCGATTGTCAGAATGCCGAGCTGCGTCAGCTTCTGCGCCGTACTGGCCCCGCATCCGTACAGATCCCGGATGGCCAGCGGCCACAGCTTGGCCGGAATTTCTTCCGGATACAAGGTGTGCGTCTTGTCCGGCTTGGCAAAATCGCTGGCCATCTTGGCCAGGAATTTGTTGACGGAAATGCCCACATTGACAGTGAAGCCCAGCGTTTCCCGGATCTCCTTCCGGATCTGTGCCGCCAGGGTAACTGCATCCAGCCCCTCGCTGTCTTCGATCAGTTCCGTCACATCCAGATAAGCTTCATCGATGGAAACCTGTTCCAGAATTTCTGAATAGCTCCGCAGAATTTCGATGAAAGCCGCGGAGTAAGCTCTATAGGTGGCAAAATCTGACTGCACGAGCACCAGATCCGGGCATTTCTGCAGGGCCTTGACCACCGGCTCGCCCGTCTGCACACCATACTTTTTCGCCGGGATGGACTTGGCGGTAATAACGCCGTGCCGCTTTGACACATCTCCGCCGACCGCAGAGGGAATCGTGCGCAGATCGACCGCATCCGGATTTTCTTTCAGCTGCTTCACCGCACTCCAGGACAGAAATGCGGAATTCACGTCAATATGAAATATGATCCGCATTCTTATACCCGCTTCCTTCTTCTGCGTTTCCGGCGCCGTGGGTGCTGGCCAATTTCCGCCCGGAAGGCATTGATTTCATCCAGAATCTTCGTGTAATCCCGCTCGAAGAGCTCCTCGCTGATCTGAAAGTGCAGCTTTTCCTCCGGTACCTTTTCCAGAATCTTCTCCTGTACGAAGCGCTTGCTCTCCCGCTTATAGACGGGCAGCTCATTGATCGCCAGAATATGCTGCAGCTCCGGCCGCCACAGCATGGAAAGCTTTCTCTGGAGCACCATGCGCGGGTTCCGCTTCGGTCTGCGGAGCATATAGAAGTCCAGCGGATTCACGCCGTCCGGCATCTCCTGTGTTTCCACCGCCTCGCCAAGGCCGCCCGTAAAGCTGCCGGCCACCGGCTCCTCGTCCCACTGCGCATACTGCTCATATTCCGCCAGGGTCTCGCCCTCGCCGGTCTCCACTGTAATGATGCCCCACCAGTCCGGCACATGCTCTTCAATATGCTGTGCGTGAGAGGTGCCGACTACCACATAGTTGAAATCATAATAGAGATCATAATCCTCCACCTGCCCGGCCAGCCGCGCATACGTGTCCGCGTCGGATTTGATCTCAATGCCTGCGACCGCTCCTTCCATGATCATGACCACGTCCGCCCGGGAGGAGCCGATCTGCTTTTCTTCCAATATTCTGATTTTTCCGTAGGTTCTTTCCAGGAAGTCAAAAAGCGGCTCCCGGATCTGTCTGTCATAAAGCATGTGTATCCATTACCCGGTTTCAGATGTTCCCGGCAGTCCCGTCAGATTTTCTCATCAAAGCTTCAGATCCACCCATTTGCCCTGGCGGAAGCGGATCCCCATCAGCGTAAAGCGCGAAGCCTGATCGCTCAGAACGCCGAGCCACACGCCGGCCAGTCCCAGGCCGACCACGCTGACCAGGACCCAGGTGACCACTGTTCGGATCAGCGTCACACTGATCAGCGACGCAAACAGCGCGTAACGCACATCGCCTGCTGCCCGCAGGCACCCGCTGAAGATCACCTGGGAGATCTGCAGGAGAACGATGATGGTGGTGAATCTGGAAATCAGGACCCCCATTTCAATAATATGCGGTTCCGAAAAATACAGGCCGTAGAACCATCTTCCGCCCAGCAGAAGTGCGGCGGACAATACCACGGAAATGCCGAAGCCGATGTGCTGGCAGATTCTGCCGTATTCCATGGCCTGCTGCTTCCGCCCTGCACCCAGTGCCTCGCCTGTCAGCGCCACGGCCGCGACCTGCATGCCGTCTGCAAAGGAAAAGGCAAGGCCCAGAATGTTCATGCCCACGTTGTGGGCCGCGAATTCGTCTGTACCCAGGCGCGCCGCCAGCACCGCCGTCGCGACAAAGCCCACGCGCATCGCGACGTTTTCCACCAGCAGCGTACTGCCGATCTGCATGATTCTTGCAAAGACCTGCTTTGTCGCCCGGACCCGGCGCGGACCGATCAGATATTCCATCCGGATATAACTGGTCTTCTGGAACAGAGAGGCGATGCTCATGAACATGGCCACGACTGTGCCCAGCACCGTCGCCAGCGCCGCCCCCCTCACACCCAGCGCCGGGAAGCCCAGATTGCCGCCGATCAGCAGATAATTGAAAAGAACGTTGACAATGCTGGAGGTCACATTGGTGTACATGGCAACCCTGGTGTTGCCGCTGCCCCGCTGGGCCGCGTTGATTACCAGCGATATGACACTGAAGATCGTTCCGCCCATGATGATGCGGAAATAATCCACCGCCGCCTTGTGCGTATCCGCGTTGCTTCCCGCAAGGCGCATCAGCGGCTGCGCCGCCGCAATGGACAGGACCGTGACCAGTACGCACAGGGCCAGCGTCAGAAGCAGCGCCGTCAGGAGAGCCTCATTGGCTCCCTCCTGACGCTCCTCGCCCTTTCTGCGCGCAACAATCGCCGAAACGGCCACATTGATGGCAAAGAAAACCGCAAGCCCGATAAATTTGGGCTGCGTGGTCAGGCCGACGGCCGCCACGGCATAGCTGCCCATGGTCGCAACCATCATGGTGTCGATCATACCCGCCAGGGAGACAAAGAAGCTCTCCAGCACGGCCGGCCAGGCAATTTTCACTGCCTTTTTCAACATTTCCGAATGATTCATCTTCGTTTATTATTTACCGGCAAGCTCCCGGTAGAATTTCTGCAGCACATAGAAGGCCGGCTTCCGGTAACGCTTATCCGGTGACAGCAGACCCTTCCGGTTGTAGTAGCCCTGAATGATACTGGTACGGCGCGGGCAGCGGAAATCATAGAGAATCCACGGCGTCATGCCTTTGACATACGGGATGCCGCGCAGCGTCTCCACCTGCTTCTCATAGACGTCGATCTGGCAGTCTTCCGTTCCCTTGTCGAAGCGGCTTCCGCGGTGACCGGGCAGCGCATCCGCACCGAACTCCGTGACAACCACCGGCTTCTGCGGATTGCTGTTCTCAAACAGCGTATTCAGCAGGCCAAAATCCGGCGTGTACCAGCCCATGTATTCGTTCAGACCGATGACATCCAGGTACTCTGCCAGGCGGTCGGCGATAGCCATCTCGTCATAGCTGACCAGGCAGGCAGCCGAGACCAGCCGCGTCTCATCTGCTTTCTTAGCGCACTCCGCGAGATTCTTCATGAACTCCAGACGCTCATCCGAGTCCGCATTCTCATTGCCGACGGACCAGATGATGACGCTCGCCCGGTTCCAGTCGCGATGAACCAGCTCCAGCAGCTGGTTTTCCGCATCCTTGTAGGTCTCCTCGCGGGTGAAGCGGATCGCCCAGTAAACCGGAATTTCCTCCCACAAGAGCAGGCCTTCCCGGTCCGCCAGCTGGGCCATCCGCTCGTTGTGGGGATAGTGCGCCAGCCGCATGAAATTGCAGCCCATCTCCTTGGCGATGCGGATGTTCTCCAGACGTTCTTCGTCCGTCAGTGCCTTTCCGTTTGCCACACTCTCCTCGTGGCAGCTGATGCCGCGCAGGAAGAGAGGCTTTCCGTTCAGCAGAATGTCTCTTCCCTCCACGCGGATCTCCCGGAAGCCGACCTCGTCGCTCACCGCGTCGCTGCCGCAGGCAAGCTCCACATGGTACAGCTTCGGATTCTCCGGGGACCAGAGCTCCGGTGAAGCGTCGATCACTGCCTCACCTTCTCCATCATGAATGCTGATCTCCTGCCGGATGCCCAGCTCGTCGATCTTCAGCACCGCCGTCTCCTCCGCCGGATCCGAAAGTTGCACGCGAATCCGGATTTTGCCAAAATCTGATCCCGGCACCAGCGCGATCTGGAACCGCTTGATAAAGACTGCGGGCAGGCGGAAAAGCTCGATGTCGCGGTAGACACCGCCGTAATTGAACCAGTCCGTGTTCTCCGTCGGAACCTGCTCCGGCCGGCGTGTGCTGTCCGCCTGAATGATGATGCGGTTTTCGTCCTGCAGCAGATCGGTGATTTCAAAATAAGCCGGCGTCGAGCCGCCCCGGTGCATGCCCAGGTACTGCTTGTTCAGGAAGACGCGGCAGATGTAGTTCACGGCGCCCAGCTTCAGGAAAACGCGCTCTCCCTCCGTCTTCTGATTGCGGAAGGTGCGGGTGAAAACCATACTGCCGTCGTAAAGCTCGAATTTCTCGCTCTCCGTGTTCCAGCAGCAGGGCAGCTGCATGGTCGGCCACTCGTCAAAGGAATAGTCCACCGGCAAGGTGTTGCCTTTGGCGTCAAAATGGCGCTCCTCAAACCAGTGCTGGCGGATGCAGGTGTCATACTGATCCACGGCATAGTGCCACAGGCCATTTAACAGCTCGCTCTTCCGGTTCCGGTCATAGAACAGATCCCGGACCGTCGCCTGGCGGCTTTCATACTCGCCCAGGTAGTCCTCCAGGTTGATATCAGAAACATTTTTCTGTCTGTACTTCAGCATATGAAATCCCCCCCTTTTTCGTTTCTGAACTTCTTAGTCCATTATAGGAAAATGCGTCTGAGTTGACAATTTACTGTTTTCTGTCGGATACTAAGCCTCATGAAGAAATTAATGAAGGATGAATTTTATGAAAAGCTGGTGAAGCTGGTTCTGCCGCTGGTGATCCAGGCCTTCATGCTGGCGCTGGTCAGTGCGACGGACGCCATCATGCTGGGTCTGGTGGATCAGACTTCACTGTCATCGGTCTCGCTGGGCGGGCAGGTCCAGTTTGTACTCAATCTCTTCGTGCTGGGCATCACCGGAGGCCTGTCGATTCTGGCCGCGCAGTACTGGGGCAAAGGCGATCACAAGGTTCTGGAGCGGCTGATCCCCATGAACCTGCGCTATATGAGCCTCATCGGCGGCGCCTTTACCATTGCGACGGCGTTCTTCCCGGCGCTGATCATGCGCATTTTTACGAATGAGCCTGCGCTGGTTGCGGCCGGTGCCTCTTACCTGCGCACGGTCTCGCTCTCCTACGTGCTCTGCGGCATCTCGCAGGTTTACCTGACCGTTCTCAAGACGACTGACCGGGCGGCGACGGCCTCCCGCATCAGTTCCTTTGCGGTGGTGCTGAATATCATCGGCAACGCCATCCTGATCTTTGGTCTGTTCGGCGCGCCGAAGCTGGGTATTGTCGGTGCGGCGCTCTCCACCGTGATCGCGCGGGCGACAGAGCTGATCTGGAGCATGATCGAAGTGAACCGGGGCATCGTGCATGTATACTGGAGCCGCCTGTTTAAGAAGGAGCCGGTGCTGGTCGGCGATTTCTGGAAATATACAACGCCTCTGCTGGCAGCGTCGCTGGTCTGGGGTATTGCCTACACGCTTTACAGCGTCATCATGGGCCATCTGGGAAGTGATGCGGTCGCCGCACACTCCATCACAAATATCGCCCGCAGCCTGGTTGCCTGCATGACCCGGGGTCTGGGCAACGGCGCCGGCATTCTGGTCGGCAATGTGCTGGGCACCGGCAACCTGCCGCTGGCCAGGGAGTACGGTGGGCGCCTGACGAAGATTTCCATCATCGGCGGCATCGTGACAGGCCTGACCCTGATGGCGCTCTCGCCGCTGATTGTCCGCCTCGCGCCGCTCTCGCCGCTGGCCGCTTCCTATCTGCAGGGTATGCTGCTGTTCTGCGGCGTGAATCTCATGTTCCAGTCCGTCAATCACACCGTCCTCGACGGCGTCTTCTGCGCCGGCGGAGATTCAGCTTTTGACATGTACGGAAATATCGGCGCCATGTGGTGCTTCTCCGTGCCGCTCGGCTTCCTGGCCGCCTTCGTCTTTCATCTGCCGCCGGTGGCCGTGTACTGCATCGTCAATCTCGATGAGATCGTCAAGATTCCCGCCGTGTATCTGCGCTACAGGAAATATATCTGGCTGCGCGATCTGACGCGGAAGGAAGAGCTTGACTAGATATACCGCCCGGTGATGCTCTCCGGGTTCTTCCGGATTTCCTCCGGCGTGCCGCAGGCGACGATCCGTCCGCCTTCCAGTCCGCCGCCGGGCCCCATGTCAATCAGATAATCCGCGCTGCGGATCACATCCAGGTCGTGCTCAATGACGATCACAGTCGCGCCGTGGTCAATCAGCGTGCGGAAGACCTCCAGGAGCGTCTGCACATCCTGTGGATGCAGGCCGATGGTCGGCTCGTCAAAGACAAAGACGGAGTCGGTCTGCCCGCGTCCCATTTCGCTGGCGAGCTTGAGGCGCTGTGCCTCGCCGCCGGACAGTCCCGGCGTCTCTTCGCCGAGGGTCAGATAGCCCAGTCCCAGATCATGCAGTACCTGCAGGCGTTTCTGCAGCAGCGGCAGGCCGCTGCACGCCTTCAGCACCTCGTCCACACTCATATTCATCAGCACCGGCAGGCTGTATTCCTTCCCGTCTCCCGCCCGCCGCAGAATCTCATGGGCTGTGCGCGCATATCTCGAGCCGCGGCAGTCCGGACAGGTGATGTGCACGTCCGGCAGGAACTGGACATCCAGCGAGATCTCGCCGGTGCCGTCGCAGGTCGGGCAGCGCAGCGATCCCGTGTTATAGGAGAAAGCGCCCGCGTTATAATGGCCCTCCCGGGCCTGCGGGGTTTTCGCATAAACCTTTCTGAGTTCATCGTGCACCCCGGCGTAGGTCGCGACGGTGGAGCGCACATTGATGCCGATGGGCGTCGCGTCGATCAGCTTCACCTGGGTGATGCCCTCCGCCTCGATGCTGCGGACATGCGCGGGCAGCTTCCTGTTCTCGGACATGGCCTTCAGCGCCGGAATCAGGCTCTCCAGAATCAGCGTGGTCTTGCCGGAGCCGGAGACGCCGGTCACGACGGTGAGCCGTCCCATCGGAATCTGAGCCTGCAGCGGATGAACCGTGTGAATCTGATCCGTCTCAAGCCGGATCGTGCCGTGGGCAAAAAGCGGCTCGTCAGCCGGCTTTTGCCCCTTGCAGGCGGAGCCGCTTAAGTAAGGGCCGATGACGGACTCTTCATCAGCGCAGATGTCTGCGACAGTACCCTGCGCAATCACGTTTCCGCCGGCCGCACCGGCGCCCCGGCCCATTTCAATCAGCCAGTCGGCGTGGCACAGCACCTGGGTGTCATGATCCACCAGAATCACTGAGTTTCCGTCCGCGGCGAGATCATCCATGACGCCGGTCAGGCCCCGCAGATTGTGGGGATGCAGGCCGATGGAAGGCTCGTCCAGCACGTAGAGCACGCCGGTGGTCCGGTTGCGGACCGCCCGGGCCAGCTGGACGCGCTGCCGCTCTCCGGTGGAAAGCGTGGACGCAGCCCGGTCCAGGGACAGATAGCCCAGCCCCAGATCCATCAGACGCCTGGAGGTGTCCAGAAAAGATTCGCAGATATTCCGGGCCATGGGGCGCATTTCCTCCGGCAGCGTATCCGGAACCTGCTGCACCCAGTCCTTCAGCTCGGAGAGGGTCATCGCCGTCGCTGCGTCAAGGCCGATTCCGCACAGCCTCGGCGCGCGGGATTCCTCGGAAAGCCGCGTTCCGTGACAGGCGGGGCACACGCCCTCCTTCAGGAAGCGCTCAATCCGCTTCATCCCTTTGTCATCCTTGACCTTGGAGAGGGCATTTTCCACCGTATAAACTGCGTTGTAATAGGTGAAATCCATCTCGGCGCTCTGCTCTGTCTTCGGATTGACATAGATGATGTGCTTCTTCTCCGCGGGGCCGTGATAGACCATTTCCTTCTCTTCGTCCGTCAGATCCTTGAAGGGTACATCGGTGCGCACGCCCATCTCGCGGCACACATCCTTCATCAGTGCCCACATGAGCGTGCCCCAGACCGCCACCGCGCCTTCGTCGATGGTCAGATTCTCATTGGGCACCAGCGTGCTCTCGTCAACGGTCTGTGTCATGCCGGTACCGCCGCAGACCCGGCAGGCACCGCGGGAATTGAATGCGAGGTCCTCCGCGCCCGGCCCGTAAAAATGCTCGCCGCAAACCGGGCAGATGATTTCCTGCATGGTCGCCACGGCAAAAGACGGCGGCGCGTAGTGTCCGTTCGGACAGCGGTGGCTCGCGAGTCTCGAGAACATCAGACGCAGGCTGTTCAGCAGCTCGGTCATGGTGCCGAAGGTGCTGCGGATTCCGGGCACGCCGGGCCGCTGGTGCAGCGCCAGCGCCGCAGGAACATAGCACACGTCGTCCACATCTGCCCGCGCGGCCTGTGTCATCCTTCTTCTTGTGTAGGTGGAAAGAGATTCCAGATAGCGGCGCGAGCCTTCCGCGTAGAGCACGCCCAGCGCCAGGGAGGATTTTCCCGAGCCGGAGACCCCGGCGATGCCGACGATGCGGTTCAAGGGAATATCCACGTCAATATTTTTCAGATTATGTACTCTGGCCCCGCGCACTTCCATACAGCGGGGTGTCATCTTCATGTTTTCAGTCATGTTTGCCTCAGGAATGTCAGATTTTGCCTTACTATCGCAGCTGCGTTTTGTTATATGCCGAGTTCTCTCAGCTTGTCCTTCATCAGCGCCGTCCAGCGGTCATGCCCCTTCTTGTTCAGATGAATCTGATCCATCCGGAACAGTTCCGGGTTGAAATAGCGCCCGTCCCGGGTGCGGAGCTTCTCCGGGCCGTGATCGGTCAGCATCACATCGTCCGCACTCATGAAGTGCAGCCGGTCTGTCTCCCCGCACATTTTCTTCAGCAGCTCGTTGGTGCGGCAGGTGGGCTCCCCCGCCGCTTACGGCTGCGCCGGCAATGCGTCCGGCACTACATTCATGTACTGCATCATCATCGAATTGATTTCCTGCGTCTCCTCCTCTGTCAGGTTTTCCTGCAGCAGATTGGCCAGCCCCTCCGTGTCACCGCTCTGCACATAGGAGGCGGCGTCCGGCAGGGCTTCC
The DNA here is from genome assembly GCA_017449485.1 of Lachnospiraceae bacterium. Lineage (GTDB taxonomy): Bacteria > Bacillota > Clostridia > Lachnospirales > Lachnospiraceae > CAG-791. The sequence goes on along the minus strand of JAFTFP010000287.1, from coordinate 38,269 downwards.
ATATGGTTGACCACAATCTCTGTGACCTTCTGTTTGTCCTCCTCCGGAATGCTGTCCAGCACCTGCTGCGCCTGCTCCTCGGTCAGACCGTTTGCCTGCAGCTGTGCGGAAATCTCCTTCTCCAGCATCGGCTCCAGCTGCTTTGCCGTGTACTCCACTGTCTTCTGCTTCGCCTTGCCCGTCAGATCCTTTCCGAGATCAGACATCTTGCCGCTGCGCAGCAGCAGGAAGCCGAATCCCAGTACAATAACCAGAACAAATGTTACAAAAAATGCGTGAAATGCTTTCAATCTGTTTTAATTCTCCTTGTTGTATTCAAGTCTGATTCCGTCTCTAGTTCAACCGCCTGTACACCGGGATGGAATCCAGCGGCGCCGCGGCGCGGATGGTTTTCCCGCCCTCAATGGTGCGCCCGTCATGCTGATCCTTCCAGGTGCCTGCCGGCAGATAGACCGTGCGCTCGAAGGTGTCCGCCGTCAGCACGGGTGCGATCAGATAGTCGCTGCCCAGCATGAATTCGTCGCTGACCTCCCAGCTCTTTTCATCCTCCGGGAACTCGTAGAACAGCGGCCGGATCACCGGCGAACCGTTCTCATGTGCCTCGTCAAAAACCGACATCAGGTAAGGCTTCAAGTCCTGCCGGATCTGCAGATACTTGCGCATGATCCGCTCACACTCCTCGCCGTAGCTCCACAGCTCATTGTCGTGACCGGTATACAGATAGCCTCCGCCATATTCGCGCTCATCCAGCGGTGGAATATCATGCGGTCCCCGGTCGCCGTGCATCCGCAGGAATCCGGTGTACGCCGCGAATTCATACCAGCGGATCAGAAGCTGCCGGAACTGCGGATCCTGCCAGTCGTCCGTCATAAAGCCGCCGATGTCCGTCGTCCACCAGGGAATGCCCGCCATGCCCATGTTCAGACCCGCCGCCAGCTGATCCCGCAGGGACTCGAAGGTACTCGGCACATCTCCGGACCAGACGATATTTCCGTATTTCTGGGAGCCCGCCCAGGCGCTGCGCAGCAGATTCACCGGATTCTCCCGGCCCGCCGCCAGCTCATTCTCATAGAACAGCCGGCTGAAATACTGGGGATAGATATTGCTGCAGGACAGCGCTGTCCCCAGATAATACCGGTACTGATCGAAATCATACTGGACAAAATCCGGCTCCGAATTATCCAGCCAGAAAATATCCACGCCGAGATCATAATAATTCTTCTTACACTTCTCCCAGACATAGGCCCGGGTCTCGGGATTGGTGGCATCGAGCTCCACGCAGTCCCCCTGGAAATCGTAGGTCTGGGCGCCGCCGCGCTCGGTCCGGATCAGCAGGCCGCGCTCGGCCATCTCATAATAATTCTCGCTCTTCTTATCTACAGAAGGCCAGACCGACACCACGACCTTGATGCCCATTTCATGCAGCTCGTCGATCATCGCCTTGGGATCCGGCCAGTATTTTGCATCAAATTTCCAGTCGCCCTGCCTGGTCCAGTGGAAGAAATCGATGACGATCACGTCCAGCGGAATGCCTTTGTCCCGGTAAGCGCGGGCCACGGACAGCACTTCCTCCTGCGTGCGGTAGCGGAGCTTGCTCTGCCACAGTCCCAGATATTCCTCCTCCATCTTCGGCGCGCGTCCCGTCACCTGCGTGTAATTGAACAGGATTTCCTTCGGCGTGTCTGCGACAGTGACCCAGTAATCCAGCTCCTTCGAAGCCTCCGTAATCCACTCGGTCATATTCGTGCCGAAGGTGGCGCGTCCCACCGCCGGGTTATTCCACAGGAAGCCGTAGCCGCGGCTCGAGAGAGCAAAGGGCACACTCACCTGGGAATTGCGCTGCTCCAGCTCCAGCATACAGCCCTTCAGGTTCATGCAGCGCTGCTGGTACTGGCCCATGCCGAAAATCTTCTCGCCGTCACAGGACTCAAATTTCTGAACTATGCGGTAATCCCCGCCCTTGTGCGGCGTATAGGTGCGGGAAACATAGCGCAGGCACCGGCTCTCGTTGGAATTTGTGCCGAAATAGCTCCTGTAATACTCGTCCAGAATGACTTCGCCGTCCTTGCAAAAGGTGATGACGCCGGCTGCGTTCACCCGCGCGCTGATCCTTCCGTTGGTGATTTCGGCACAGGGCACCTCCGCGCCGGACTCCCGATCCTTATAAGTTCCCGTGCAGACACTTGCCTGCGCAGGCTCCGGCTCTTCCGTGAGCGCCCAGTTCCTACCGGTGAAGGCCGGCTCCCGCGTTGTGCGCACCCGGAGACTGTCCCGCCCCCAGGCCTCAATGCGGATCATCTCGCCGCCGCGCCGTGCGACCAAAGCATTTTCCTGTATATCGAAGATCATGATTTTTCCTCCGCGCCTTCGCCATTATTTGGTTCCTGCAGCGCCTCTGCTTCACTGTCTGCAGGCGTGTTCTCTGTCTCCTGCTGTACTGCCTCTTCCTTCACCGGTTCCTTCTTCCGGCCTTCTTCCTCCATCACGCGCTTGCGCAGATCCTTCAGGCTTAAGATCCGGATCCCGCGGATCAGCAGGCCCACGCCCGCCGACATCAGCTTGATGATCAGGAAATAGACCTGTGCCGTGATGATCAGCGGCAGCATGATCTCATAGCTGCCGGTCCGGATCAGCTCGAAAACCCGGGTCAGATCCGTCACCGCGATGAATCCGGCCACTGCCGTCCCCTTGATCAGTGACACCACCATTTCGCGGAAGTCGGTCGTGATTACCGCGCCGCGCTGGTAGAGCAGCCGCTCGTAGAATTCTCTTCCGTCTATGAGATCAAGCCGGTAAGCCCGCTCCGTTTTTCCGCCGTTTAAAGTCGGCGCGTACTTCTTGAGCATGCCGTAGACCGACTCGCCGAATACCACCGAAAAGCCGATGACCGCCGCGATCATGCCGCCCGCCGAAAGGTCGCGGTAGTAGCGGTAATACAACAGCATAATTAGAATGACAGCCGGAATTCCGTGAATCAGCCAGGTCACAAGCCGCGTCAGGCTCCGGACAATCAGACCGGTGCGGCAGCTGAGAATAAAGAACAGCAGCCCCAGCGGCGTTCCAAACAAGACAGCCAGAATCGTCAGCAGCACCGTCGTCAGAACGCCCCGGCCAAACAGCGCGCCCCGGCCTTCATCGACAAAGCTTCTCTGAAACCGCGCCCGCAGATCTGAGAAAAATCCGGAGCGGGTCGAGCGCACCGCCGCCGCGCGGCCGCAGATGCTGATGCCGCCCGCATAAGTCGGATCTGCGAAGCTGCCATATTTTGCCCGATCCTCCGTGATCGTGATGGCGCCGCACCCCATGTCCGCCTTGCCCGTCGAAACGTCCGCCAGCATCTGGGTGAATGCCGTGTCGGTAAAGGTGAGGCCATAGCCGTATTCCCGGCAAAATCCGACTGCCAGGTCGACATCGTAGCCCACGGCTTTGCCGGCGGAGAAATAGGCAAAGGGAACATTGCTGGCGTCAAAGGCCACCGTGATGGTCCCGTTGATATCCGGCAGCACCGCCGCATCCTCACTGGTCTTATTGCCGGTGGATTTGCCGAACCACTTCTCGTTCAGCGTGTCCAGCACACCGCTGTTTCTGCAGTTCTCCAGATAGGTGTTGAACTGCTCCCGCAGCACATCGCCCTCCTCGCTCTTCGGGAAGAAGAAGGAGTAGTTCGACGGCTCGAGATAGCCGTCGATCAGGACATAGGCGTCGCTGGCGCGCAGATGCGCCCGGATAATGGGTTCGTCGTCCACCGCGCCGTCGATCTCGCCCGTCAGCAGCGCTTTGTAAACTTCGTCTCTGGTCTGGTAAATCTTCAGCTGTGCTTCGGGCAGTGTGCGGCGCACCGCGTCGGCAAAAATATAGCCGTCCGTCGTTCCGACGGTCACGGTGCTCTGATTGAAATTCTCCAGTTTTTCGGGGATGAACACAGTCTCCTGCTTTCTGCCGCAGGCCGCAGTCAGCACACCGATCAGCAGCATAAGTGCCGCCGCCGCGATTCTGATTGAAATTCTGTTATCTCTTCTCATTCGTCAGTCCCCGCTGTTTTCTCATCTTTTTTATCTTCCTGCCCGTAATCCGGATCGCAGGCGCGCTGAATCGATTTGGCGCTGTCTGCCCGCTCAAAGGCCAGTGTGTAGTAATCATCGCAGTACGGGTCGTAAGGAATTTCATAGTATTTCAGCCAGTAAAAGCAGGCATCCACTACGTTCTGGGCATTCCGGATCATGTAGTTCATATATTTGTATTCGTCGGATTCCAACACCTGGATCAGATAGGCCGCCTGCATTCGCGGATCGCCGATGTTGAAGCGGTATTCCTCACCCTCGCCGCCCGGGCTGAACCACTGGTCCGCAAAGCGGTAGAGCGCCTCCTTCTTGTCATAGGAAGTGACCTGCGCATAGCCGTAGCCGCCGTCCAGGTTGACCCATTCCTCATAGTCATTGACGTAGCCGTTGCTCTTGCCGTTGAAGCGCGATTCCAGGAAATCCCGGCGCTCGATGGTCCGGCGGTTGACCCGCTCCGTGTAGACGGTGTCATCAATCTCCCAGAGCTCGTTGTTATAGTCCTCGAGGCAGGCCGCCTTGAACTGGGACTCCGCCTTCAGATTGCACATCACGCCCAGCACCGCCGTCTTGTTGCCGTTAAAGTACTCCATCAGAACATTCCACAGGTGCTGCTCCTCTGTCATACCGTCCAGTGAAGCGTATTTTTTCTCCTGGATCACCGGTTCGGCGGGGGCAAGCTCACCCTCCGGTATTTTCTCCATCAGCGGAGAGGAATCAATGACCTCCTTCCGCTTCAGAAAAGAGCCCGGCACCAGCAGTTCAAACAGTACAAAAAGAACCACCGCCGCCGCGATGCCGATCAGTACCTGCATTCTGCGGCTGCGCCGTTTCTTTTTCCCACTTTTCCGAGCGGGCCGGGTATTTTCGTTGTAATCCCACTCGGGGATTTCCGACTCCTCCGGCTCATCGAGCCAGTCGTTGTCGTCCTCGTAATCGTATCTCATCAACTGTTCTCAGATGCTTCTCCGGCAATCATCCGGCTTCCTCTTTCATCCTGATTGCCGCTTCAGAACCGGATCTGCAGCATCTTTTCTTCGTTCTGCCTCCTCCTGAATGTCAGCTTCTGTGTCAATCATATTTTGCCCTTAATAATTTCCCTTGAAGACAGCCTCCCGCACCGGCGGCAGATAGTCGCCGAAATAGGAAGCAAAGTCCAGCTTCAGATAATTCGCCAGATCCAGCATCTCCACCATCGTGTTGTCGTTGACGGGAATGCCGTTCTCCATTCTGTCCTTCACAGCCGCGACTTCCTTCTCGCCGTGGGTGTAGATCCGCTCCTGTCCCTCTGCCTTCGGTGCGTCACGCAGCTCCTGCAGATAGGTTGAGAAGTGTGCCTTGATCTCGGCAGGATCCCCGAAATACGCGGGATTGATGGCCGCAAAGCCGTGGCAGATCCGTCCCTTGCCGCCGGTCATGCAGTAATTGGAGGTCGCGCCCATCGAGAGAATCGACGAGAAGATCTCACAGATCATGCCGTAGCCGTAGCCCTTGTGGCTGCCCAGCTGCTCGGTGCTGCCGCCCAGCGGCATGATGCCGCCGCCGTTCTTGGCGACGATATTGCCCAGCACGTCCGGCGCATCTGTGGAGGGATGTCCGTCCTTGTCCAGGGCCCAGCCCTCCGGCAGAGGCTTCTCCAGCTTGTTGTAGATTTCCAGCTTGCCGCGGGTCACGACGGTGGTCGAAGCGTCGAAGAAGAAGTTGTACGGCTCCGCCGGGAAAGCGCAGGCAATCGGATTGCTGCCCAGCATCGCCAGGCGCCCGTAGGTCGGCACCATGATCGCCTCGGAGTTCGTGCAGGAAAAGCCCATCAGCCCTTCCTTGCAGGCCATGTTTGCGTAGTAGCCGGCGATGCCGTAATGATTTGAATTGCGCACGGAGACGATGCCGATGCCGCTCTTTTTCGCCTTCTCGATCGCCAACGTCATCGCCTTATGGCCGACCAACTGGCCCATGCCCTCGTGTGCGTCAATCACCGCTGTCACGGGCGTCTCAAAAACAATTTCCGGAACCGCCTTCGGATTGATCATGCCGTTCTCAATTCCCTTGTGATAGCGCACCATCCGCTGCATGCCGTGGGATTCGATGCCGTACAGATCTGCCGTCAGCAGATTATCCTGAATGATCTGTGCTTCTTCTTCGGAAAAGCCGAACGCGCGGAACGCGTCCATGCAGAACCGGTGCAGGGTCTCGTAACTCCAATGCTGATATGCCATCTCGCTCTCCTTTCGTAAATAAATGTTTGTTGTCTGAATCTGTCAAAATCCGACCAGCCTCACTGTTGTCCCATCTCGTAGTCCTTCATGGCCTGACGGATTGCATTCTGAATCGGCAGTGCGGCATCGCCCCAGGTGAATTCCTGACGAAGTCCGTCCCAGCGCCGGTTCAGGATCTTTCTTCTCACCAGCTTCTCTAACGAGATTGCCGTCTGCGGCATCGTCATGCCTGTGAAATCCGACGCCTCCCGGGCATCCCAGTCGCTGCCGACCGTCATGCCGTACAGCACCAGCTTCACATCCTTCAGCTCCAGTTCGTAGGCATCCGCCGCAGTCTCCAGCCGGCGGTCCAGGCGCTTCTGTTCATGATACAGGCGGGTATACGCATTTTGCTCCGCATCCTCCCGCAGCGCCGCGCTGATCCGCTCCGTGCCCAGCTTCTTAGTCGAAGGGTCGAGGGGCGAAGCTGATCCGTCGCCGGCCGCGCTGAACAGGAACGCGTAGATGGCGGGTCTGCGCTGCTGGTATTCCTCCTCCGGCAGGATGTCCTTGTAGAACTGGTTGTAGTACTCGATCATGCTCAGCTTCATGCGCACGACGGTGCTCATCGACATGCTCTGATTCACCAGCGAGCCTTCGGTCTTCACATAGTAGTAGATCGGCACATGCAATACCGCGATCCGGCTGCAGTGGGTGACATATTCCAGGTTGAAGACAAAGTCCTCGCACCAGCTGATCTCCGGGTCCATCTCGAGATGATTGGCGCGGATGATATCCGCCTTGTAGAGCTTGTTCCAGAGAACGCCGTAATAGAAATCCGCGGGATTCTTCATCATATGATCTGCATATTCCGTGCGGTAAAGCACCGTCTCGTTCTCGATATCACCCTTGACGGCGGTGTGCTCACCGACCACGCGGTAGAAATCCGCGATCACCATGTCCGCGTCGTGGTTTTCCATGCAGCGCACAAGCAGCTTGACGGCCTCGGGATCCAGCCAGTCATCGGCGTCGACGAACTGGATATATTCTCCCTTTGCCAGTCCGATTCCCTTGTTCCGGGTGTCGGAAACCCCGGCATTTGCCTTGTGCAGCACAACGACCCTCTCGTCCGCTGCGGCGTATTCGTCCAGAATCCCGGCGGAGGCATCCTTGCTGCCATCGTCCACCAGAATCAGCTCCAGATCCTTGAAGTCCTGCTCCAGAATGCTGTCGATACACCGGTGCAGCGTGGTCTTCTCCTCCTTCCACGGTTTTGCGGCATTATAGACAGGAACAATTACACTGACCTGCGGCATTTTTATCTCTCCCTTCATTACTCTGTTATCATGAGGCTATTATACTCTATTCCGCCTTGATTTAGCGGTCTGATTTGTTGCAAAATAGTGTGCAGTACTGTTTCAGATTCCGGAGGTGTATCCAGCTATGTCGATCGTTTCTCTCACTGTCAATCAGCTGCTCATCATGGCCATCTACATGATCATCGGTTACGTTCTGCGCCGCCTGAATATTCTCACGCGGGCCGGCAGCAAGGATCTGGCCGGCATGCTGGTCAAGCTGGTCATTCCCGCCATTCTCATCAACAGCTTCTGTGAGGCGTATTCGCCGCAGCGGCTGGTGCAGCTGGGTCAGAGCACGATCATCGCGGCGCTCCTGCTGGGACTTTCCATCCTGATCTCCCGCCTGATTTACAAGGATAAGCCGCTGGAAAACTTCGGAGCCTCTTTCTCCAATGCCGGATTCATGGGTATTCCGCTGGTCCGCGCCGTTTTCGGCGCCGAGGCGGTTTTCTACATCGTGCCCTTTGTCGCGCTGCTCAATGTCCTCCAGTGGACCTACGGCTGCGATCTGCTCAAAGGTGAAAAATCCGGAAAAACAGGCGCCGCACTGATCCGGCAGCTGCTGTGGAATCCTCCGGTAGTGGGCATCGGAATCGGTGTTCTGATCTTTCTGACCGGAATGGGTGAATCCCTTCCTTCACTGGCTGCCACCACGCTCTCCGGCATCTGTGCATTGAACACGCCGCTGGCGATGATGGTGCTGGGTGTCTATCTCGCTGATGAGAAGCTTCTGACAGTGTTTACCACGCCTTCCTTATATGTGGTCAGCTTCATCCGGCTGCTTCTGATTCCGCTGATCTCGGTTGTTCTTCTGCGCTTTCTGCCGTTTCCCGCGGACATGGGCCAGGCGATCCTTTTGTGTGCGGCCGCCCCGGTCGGCGCCAATGTCGCGGTCTATGCTCAGCTTTACGGGAAGGACTACGCGCATGCGAGCAAAATCGTGGTGCTCTCGACGATCTTAAGTCTCTTATCGCTTCCCCTGATTGCCGCTGTCGCGGCGCTGGTGCTGAAGTAAAACTCAGCCGGGTTTTCCCCGGCTGAGTAATTTTTTTGATCTGTTTTTTCTGATTTTTATCTGATTCTTTATCTGATCTCTATCTGCTTTCTATCGGATTTCTGACTGCAGGTTTCTCTTCGTCCTGCCTTACTGTACGCCGTACAGGCCTGCCAGGTACATGAATCCGCAGTATCCGTCCGCGTTGAAGAGTGCGTTCACATTGCTGCCGGCGGGAACGATCACGGTGCAGGGCTGGTTCTGATTCATGAACCGGACTGCCACGGTGACATCCGGGCGCGCTGCCCATGCATTACGGACCGGCGTTGTGAAGCTGTTGAATCTTGCGCCGGTGTTGAGGATGACGACCTCACCGGGCTGTGCGTTGTAGATGGCCGCTGCCATCTTCTGGTTGAAGGCGTTGTAGTCGCCGATGTTGCTGAAGTCATACATGACCGAGCCGGCCGGCGTTCCCGGGATCACCGTCTGCTGAACGCTGCCGTTCACACGAACATTGACGCAGTCGTAAAAGTCACGATCGTATGCGTAGAACAGCACGGCGACGTTAGGCGAGGTCTCATCTGCTCCGATGTAGACGGTGACGGAGGCATTGCCGATGTCCTGTCCGTTGTCGATCACCGCGTAGGTGTCCTGACTGTTGTTATCCAGCAGGAAAACCTTGAACCGCTCCTTGGCGAAAAGCTGAATCTGTGTGCTGCCGCCCCGCTCTGCGTTCACCGCCTGCGAGGTGACGAAGTCGTAAGTGTTGGTATCTTTGCCCGCTGCGAAAACGGTCATGCCCAGTGTCATGGTCAGGGCCAGCGCCGCGATCAGCATTGCCATTGTCTTCTTCATAAGCTTTCTCATTGTGTTCCTCCTTCCGGGGATCTTTCCTGATCCCGCTTGATCTGATTTTGTTCTGTCCTTTACGCCTGTCTTCTTTCAGGCTTTCTTCTGTCTTCCCCTGTTGTTTTCCGTTTACGTGCATATCATAGCAAGGGATCCATCACACTTCTGTCACACGGAGCAGACAAAAAAACTGCCTGCCTTCACGTTCATCCGTGAAGACAGGCAGCCTGCGCTTTTGTCAGATTTTGCCCAATATGAAGTTCTGCTTACTTCCAGTGGCTTAAGACGAACTGGAAGTCTTCCTTCGAGAGCGGCTCAAAGAAGTGGAAGCCCTGCAGCGCGTCGCACTGCATGGTGCGGAGCATGCCCGCCTGTTCCTCGGTCTCAACGCCTTCCACGATAACCCGCATGCCCATCTTCTGGACCAGGGAAGCAGTCTCCTTGACGAGGGCGTCTCCCTTGATCGAGCCGATGTTGGCGGTCAGGGCCTGATCGATCTTGACGGCGTCATAGGGGACGGCTGCCAGGCCGGCAAGGCCCGCGGAATCCTGTCCCAGACCATCCATGGTCACGTAAAGTCTGTGGGCGTGATAGTTGTTCACCAGATCAGCCAGCTGCTGTGTGGTGACAGCGCCGTTCTCGGTCACCTCCAGCTGAAGTACGCCTTCCTGCAGCTGCGCGTCATCGCTCAGCCCGACAAATGCGGGATCCTGCACCTCGCGCTGCAATGTGGCATCAGAGAGATTGACGGAAACCGGCACCAGCATGCCGCCGTTTTCGATCTGCTCCTTCTGGAACGCCGCAGCCTGCTGGAAAACATATTCATCCAAAGCGATGGTTTTTCCTGCTTCTTCAAGCGCCGGAAGGAACTCCGCCGGCGAAAGAATCGCATCGTCCTGTCTCCATCTGGCCAGTGCTTCTGCGCCGCAGACCGTTCCGGAAGCGGCATCTACGATCGGCTGGTACCAGACCTCAATGTCTCCGGCGGCCAGCGCGCTGTCAAACTGCGCAGCAATTTCATTCTGTCCCTGTGCAGCGGATTCACTGCTCTTCAGTATCTTTCCGCCCATCGAAAAAGCCATTACAACACTCTCAATACAGATGATCAGAAGAAGGGTCACAAGAATCGGCTTATAATCTTTTCTGTCCTGCATCAGAATCTCCTCTCCCCCGGTGTGGAATTTCCGGTTCATAGAATAGATGTGCGGCGGCTTAAGTCGCACCCGCGCTATTTTTATTATAATGTTTTTTTCTGTTAACTCCAACAGTTATCAGACAGGATTTCATGCAAATTTTGCCGGATTTTGCCAGACATCAACGAAAAACCGTTCAGAGCTGGCGGTTGAAAGCCCGGGGCTGTGCCTCTATAATGAATTTCTCGGGAGGCCCAGCGGCTCTCCCCGGCAGAATTCAGGAGCGTCCCGACGTTCCTGCCGTGACAGGATAAATGGTTGACCCGGCGCGAAATGTCCGGGAAGTGAGGTTTTTATGGAAAACAATCAGAACAAGGAATGGATCAATCCGGAAGCGCTGGAGCAGGTTGCCGGCGGCGCAGGGCTCGCGGAGGAGAAGCAGGCGGAATTTGAGGCGGCCTGGGACAAGCTGATGATGGACCAGGAAGGCTACTCGGGCATGCAGAAGGCCGAGCTGTTCATCGGCTGGCAGACTGCCGGCTATCCGGTCGACGCAGCTGATTTCATTAAAAAGAACCGCTGAGTGCCGTAAATTCCGGCAATCTTAAGAGGGCTGATAAGATGAGTGAAAACCGCCTGGCTTTTACATCTGATTACATGGAAGGCGCGCACCCGCTGATTCTGCAGCGGCTTGCGGAAACAAATCTGGTCAAATCCGCGGGATACGGACTGGATACCTTCTCCGAGTCCGCAAGAGACTTGATCCGCACTGCCTGCAAGGCGGCGGAGGCTGATGTCTTCTTCCTTTCCGGCGGCACGCAGACCAATGCCGTGATGATCGGCGCGATGCTGCGCCCCTATCAGGGTGTGGTGGCGGCGGAGACCGGACACATCAACGGGCATGAGGCCGGCGCCATTGAGGCGGGCGGCCACAAGGTTCTGACCGTCCGGCAGTATGCCGGCAAGATGTCCGCCGGCGAGCTGGCCGCGTTTCTTAAAGCTTTTCAGCAGGATGAGAATCACGATCACATGGTCATGCCCGGCATGGTCTATCTCTCCCAGCCCACGGAATATGGAACGCTGTATTCACATGAGGAGCTGGCGCAGATCAGTCACGTGTGCCGGTCCTGCGGGATTCCGCTGTATGTCGACGGCGCCCGGCTGGCCTATGCTCTGGCCTGCCCGGAGAATGATGTCTCGCTGCCGGATCTGGCCGAGCTGTGCGACGCCTTCTATATCGGCGGCACCAAATGCGGCACGCTCTTCGGAGAGGCCGTGGTGATCCCGCGTCACGACGCGATTCCGCATCTTTTTACTATAATTAAGCAGCAGGGCGCCCTGCTGGCCAAGGGCCGCGTTGCGGGCATTCAGTTCGAGACGCTGTTCACCGACGATCTATATCTCAACATTGGCAAGCCTGCCATTGAGGCGGCTGACCGCATCCGCGCGGCGCTGAAGGAAAAGGGCTATCATCTGATGCCGGAGACCCCGACCAATCAGATTTTTATCGAAGTGACCCGGGAGCGGGCCGCCGGGCTGATGGAGCAGGCGGGACTGGGCTTCTGGGAAAATGTGGACGAAGGCCACGTGGTTCTGCGCATTGCGACCAGCTGGGCCGTGCAGGACGAGGATGTCGACCGGCTCATTGCGCTGCTGTAAGCAAGAATGATGCTCTGAAAAAAGATGCCGGGATATCCCGACATCTTTTTTCATGCCATTTCACACTTCTCTCATGTTTCGATAACCTGCAGAAATCTGCGGGTATAGCGGTTTGCCTCAATCCAGCCCCGGATATATTTTCTGTAGAGCTTCGAAGACAGGATCCTGGCGCGAAACCGCCCGGATCCCTTCATCAGCAGGAAGAACCCGCCCGCCAGAAACGGTACCTGCGGAATCACCGGCAGCGCCAGACCAACCAGTCCCAGCACCAGCAGGATCACACCACAGATCAGATACACAATTCTCTTCATTCTATTCGATCATACCCCTGTCTTTCAGTGAAGTGAGACGGTGCTCTGTCCCCCCGTCTCATTTAACATCTGTTTTTCATTATAGTCCGGCTCATGCTAAAATGAAACCGCAGCAGAGTTGAAAGGAGGCGCAGCAGTATGAAATACCGAATGATCGAAGGAATCGATAAGCCGTTATCCGTTCTGACGTATGGCACGCCCGGGCCGGCTTTTGCAGGCGTGGACTATCGCGACGCCGCCTTCAGGATCTATGATCTTGCGTGGGAAGCGGGCTTTAGGACCTATGACACGGCGCACAGCTACGGCAGCGGCGAGGAAATCCTCGGCGCCTGGCTCGCCTCGAGGGGGCACCGCGGTGAGGCGGTGATTCTGGACAAGGGCTGCAATCCCGGCCAAAAGGGGTGCGACGACGTTTTCTCGGCGCAGACCATCCGGACACAGATCGAGGAATCTCTGAAGAAGCTGCAGACCGATCATGTGGAGCTTTACATTCTTCACCGCGACGATCCTTCCCGGCCTGTCGACGAAATTGTCGAGGAGCTGAATCTTCTTGTAAAAGAAGGCAAAATCCGGCGCTTCGGCGGGTCCAACTGGACGCTGGAGCGGATCAAAGCCGCCAATGCCTATGCGGCTGAACACGGCCTGACCGGCTTCACGGTGGCCAGCCCCGCCTATTCGCTGGCGGAATATATTCACGATCCCTGGGGCGGCAGTGTCGCGCTCTCCGGCGCCGCACAGCAGCCGTACCGCGACTGGCTCACGCAGAATCAGATGCCGGTCTTCTGCTACTCTTCCACGGCCAGAGGCTATCTGTCCGGCAAGTTCAGAACCGACGGGGAAGCGCCCATCGAGGAATGCATCCGTCCCGAGCCGATCATGGAATATGACGCGCCCGTGAACCGCGCGCGCCTGAAGCGGGCTGAGCAGCTTGCCGCCGAAAAGGGCTGTGCGGTTCCGCAGATCTGTCTGGCCTGGCTGCTGCATGAGCCGATCAATCTTTTCCCGATCGTCTCGCCCACGTCGCCGGCCCACATCGCCGAGAACGTAAAGGCCATCGAGCTCGAGCTGACCGACCAGGAATGCAGCTGGCTGTTAAACGGAGATGAATGACATGCAGACCATCCTCTGTCTGGGCGATTCCAACACCTACGGCTACGACCCGCGGTCCTATATCCCCGGGCGATACCCGGAAAAGGTCCGCTGGACCAGCCTGATTAAATCCGAAGAGCGGCAGATCATCAACTGCGGGCAGAACGGCCTCAGCGTTCCGCCGCATCCCGCCCTGTATGAAAAAATGATCCTCAGGCACAATCCGGATCTGCTCCTTATCATGCTGGGCACCAATGATCTGCTGAATGGCCGGACGGCCGATGAAACCGCGGAGCGGATGAAGCGCTTTATCACGAGTCCGGGACTTAGCGGGCTTAGCCGGATTTTGCTCCTTGCACCGCCTCCGCTGCAGCCCGGTTCCTGGGTGGAGGGGCCGGAAGTCATCGCGGAATCGGTCCGGCTTGCCGGGCTGTACAATACGCTCGCGGCCGATGTCGGCGCGCTGTTTGCCGACGCCGGCGCCTGGAACATCGACCTGCTGTTTGACGGCGTGCATTTTTCGCCGGAGGGCCACCGGGCCTTCGCGGAGGGACTGCTGCGGGACGTGTTGGATGAAATAGTTTAACCAGATCGTATTGGGGGGAGAAACGGATTATGCAGCACAAACATAAAATCATCGCAGCCGGCCACATCTGTCTCGACATCACACCGGTTTTTCCCGCGGGCCAGTCCGTCCGTAAGCCGGGCGAGCTGCTGGTGCCCGGGCGCCTCGTCCGCATGGAGGGCGCGGACGTCCACACCGGCGGAAGCGTGGCCAACACGGGGCTCGCACTGAAACTTCTGGGAAATGATGTGACGCTGATGGGAAAGATCGGCGCCGACGCCTTCGGCAGCTTAAAGCCCATCGAAGATCTCTAATAAGTGAGACGTTGCTCTGTCCCCTCGTCCCACTAATGAGACGGTGCTCTGTCCCCTCGTCCCACTAATGAGACGGTGCTCTGTCCCCTCGTCTCACCAGCCAAGGACGCATGCGCGCATGCCGTCGATGTCGAGGACACCGTAGGCAAAGCCTTTGCGGACGAGTTCCTCAGGCACGTACTCGTCGTACTTTTCAAAGACGGGTATTTCCTTGGGATAGACGAGTTCGAGGGCGTCAAAATCCTGCTCCGCTTCTTCGCGGACAATGCTGAAGAATTCTTCTTCACCCACCTGCATGGTGAACTGTATATAGTACGGGCGGCGCGACTGCAGGCCTTTGAGGCCGAGCCGCTGCCCGCAGCGTATCTTTAAAAGGCGCTCGAGTGCAAGGAAAGCGTAGGTGCCCAGCCACGGGAAGAGCGCCCACATTTTGCCGCCCAGGTGCACCAGCGGCCGCTGCGGCATCCCGGATTTCCTGTAAACCTCCCGCGCGTCGGCAAGGCGGCAGACAGCGTGCGGCATCAGATACGGATACTGCACATCCTCCTCCAGCACGCGGCGCATCCGCTCCAGGATGTGCGTGTGAATATCACCCGCCACATCGCCGAAATATGCCGGTATATTGCCTTTTACCAGGCTGCAGAACACCTCGCGGCGCTTGTGGTCCACTTCTTCCACCACCCAGACGCGGCCTGCGATCGCAATCTTATCCCCCACCGGCGGCGGCTTGACGATGGTGCCGAGCTGCTCTGAGCCCGCCCGCACCGTGTACTCGATATTCTCCTGAAAAACAGCCAGAAACTTATAATTATTCACGATCCGCTCGCCGGCCAGCCCGACGATCAGCCCGCCGTTCTCCGTGCGGTTTACATGATCAATTTCAATCAGATGCCGGAGCAAAATCCGGTAGTCCTCCTGGCTGATCCGATGGAAGCAGCTGAGTGTGAGCACGCGCGAAGCCAGCTCGCCCGGCGTCATTTCCCCGTGGGATGCCAGGGTGCTCATGGTCTGGTGATAGAGCAGGCTGTAGGGCAGTCGATCCAGACGCGGCGGCTCCACAAAGCGCTCCTCCGCATAGAGCTGTACCAGTGAGATGCCCTGCAGCAGATACCACGGAATGCTGTCCGGCAGCATCGCCCGCGCTTCCTGATGATCCTCGCGCATGACAAACCACATCTCCGACGGATCGCCCCGGCGGCCGGTGCGGCCCATGCGCTGCAGGAATCCGGACACCGTGAAGGGTGCGTCGATCTGAAACGCGCGCTCCAGCCGCCCAATATCGATGCCCAGCTCCAGCGTCGCGGTGGCGCAGACCGACATCAGCGACTCATCGTCCTTCATTTCCTCCTCGGCGCTCTCCCGGTACGACGAGGAAAGATTGCCGTGATGAATCAGAAACCGCTCCGGCTCGCGGCGGGCCTCGCAGTACTGCCGCAGCAGCTGGCAGACCGACTCGCACTCCTCGCGTGAGTTCGTGAAGACCAGGCATTTGCGGCCCCTTGTATGTTCAAAAATATAGCCGACGCCGGGATCTGCGGAGACCGGCGCAGTATCGCTGGGCGGCTCCATCGGCGGCGTCCCGGCAGGCACAGGCTTCCCCTCGTCCGCCTGCGGCGCTGTGTTGTAGAAGTGTTCCATGGACAGGCGCCAGACCTCCCGTCCGCCGTCAAAAGCCGGAATAATCGTCTTTCTTCCGCTCCCCGCAGATAGAAACTCTCCCGCCAGCTCCGGATTGCCGATCGTGGCAGACAGGCCGATCCGCCTCGGATTGCAGCCCGCCACCCGGCAGAGCCGCTCCATCAGGCAGAAGGTCTGCAGACCGCGGTCCGCCCGCAGCAGCGAGTGGATTTCGTCGATGACAATGAAGCGCAGATCGTGAAAGAGCGAGGGAATCTCCATATGCTTGTTGATCATCAGAGATTCCAGCGACTCCGGTGTGATCTGCAGAATACCGGAGGGTTTTCTTAAGAGCTTGCGCTTCTTCGACTGCGCCGCGTCGCCGTGCCAGCGCGTCACCGTAATGCCCTGCTCCTCACACAGCTCATTCAGCCGCTCGAACTGATCGTTGATCAAGGCTTTGAGCGGCGCAATATACAGCACGCCGACGGTCCGGGACGGATCTTCGTCCAGCAGCGTCAGAATGGGAAAGAACGCCGCTTCAGTCTTACCGGAAGCGGTCGAGGCGGTCAGCAGGACATTCTCCTCTGTGCCGAAAATGGCATCGCCAGCCGCATTTTGCACCGCCCGCAGGCTCTGCCAGCCTGAGCGGTAGATATAATCCTGAATAAACGGCGCATAGCGCTCGAAAACATTCATATCGTAAACTCCGCGAAGCCCGCCTCGGTCTGATCCGAGACCGCTTCCGACTGTGCATAGCTGAACTCATCCGACGAAAGCAGGGCTGTGATGTTCATGTCCGGGTGCTGATACAGCAGATCCAGCAGCTCGATAAAGTCGCGGATCACCTCGCGCGGCGTGATGTTCTGATCCGCGCCGATGCGTCCGTACTCGATCTTGATGAAATTGACCAGATCCTCTGTCGTCACGCTGCGGGTATAGCCATACAAATCCGCGTGCATGCCGGCGAGCTTCTCGCACAGCACCAGCATTTCCTCCGCTGTCAGCGGCTCCAGACGGATCACCGGCGCCAGCAGATCCCGCGCGCCAGGCCGCGAGAACCGTCCCTCGCTGAGCCGCGAGCGCAGGGCCTCATAGCTGTAGATGCCGCGCCGCTTGTCCTCCAGCGCCTGCGGCGTCGCGCCCATGATGATGCCCAGATACCGGGCTTTGCCCTGCAGCGTGTCGTTGTACATCGTCAGCATTTTCTCGTAGTTGTACTGACGCGTGACGGTGTTGGGAATCTTATAGAGATTCACCAGCTCGTCGATCATGATCATCATGCCGGCGTAACCCGCCAGGCGGAAAAAGGCGGCGAAAAGCTTGAGATAGTCATACCAGTCGTCATCTGTGATGATGATATTGACACCCAGGGCTTCCCTGGCCTCGCTCTTTAAGGCATACTCGCCGCGGAACCACCGCACGACCTTGCCCTTCGTCTCATCATCGCCGCTCACATAGGCGTTATAATAAGCCGAGAGCAGTCTGGCAAACTCAAAACCGTGCACCAGCTCGCTCACCGAGGCGGTCACGGCATAGATCTTCTGATCCACGGCGGCCGTAAGCGCAGGATCGTCCGGCGAGAGCCCCGTCTCCTGGAGCGCCTCGCTCTGCACCGCGCTGATCCAGCGGTCCAGCACCAGCGTCAGCGCGCCGCCCTCCGGCTTTGTCTTCGTGGAGAGATTGGAAATCAGCTCGCGATAGGTTGCAAGCCCCTGCCCGCGGGTTCCCTGCAGGCGCCGTTCCGGCGACAGATCCGCGTCCGCGACGATGAAGCCGCGGTCCATCACATAATTGCGGATCGTCTGCAGCAGGAAGCTCTTGCCGCTGCCGTAGCGCCCGACGATAAACCGGAAGGACGCGCCGCCCTCCGCAATGATATCCACGTCGTGCAGCAGCGCCTCGATCTCGCTTTTTCTGCCCACTGTGATGTACGGCAGGCCGATCCGCGGCACCACGCCGCCCTTCAATGAGTTCAGCACCGTCTGCGAAATCCGCTTCGGCACCTTCTTATGCTCGTCCATGTTCTGTTGCCCTCTGTTCTGTTTCTTTACTTACGTTCCGTGAAACTGCCCGATTCCGGAATATCTCGCCGCGCCTGATGCGTCAGCGCCATCTTCATCCAAGCAGTTCTCTTAAGTCGTCCGTATAATCATCCACCAGCAGCAGCCGGTCATCCTCGCACAGCAGCACCGTGTCGCCGATCTCGTCGTAGAAAGCTTCATTGATCGTATCTGCCGCAATCGAAGGCATGATATGCTGTGCCTTCATGAGCCCGGCAGGATCTCCCCCGTCCAGCAGCGTATGCAGAATCTGCACATGCACTGCCTCCAGGCCGGGCAGAATCTGACGATCATCAATTCCTTCCGGCTCCGCTGTCTGAGCTTCAGCGCTATTCTGCGCTTCCTCTGTGCCCTGCCATTCTTCTGCGGCGCCATAGCTTTCTTCTGTCCTATCGGCCGCTTCTGTGGCCGCGTAGATCTCCGCCTCTGCCCGCTCTTCCCGGTCTTCCTCTGTCAGCAGGCTCTCCCGGGTCGTTTCCGCATCCCGCCTGATCTGCTCCAGGCCGGAGAGATCAATCGTGATCTTCGGCCGCGCCGCTTCAATTATTGCGCGCCGCTCCTCTTCGATGACATCGACAATATACGGTATCGCCCAGGCATCCGCCGGATTTTCCTTCAGATAGCGGCCTGTCTTTAATTAGCCCCGCAGCCGCGCATCGGCCTCGTGCACCAGACCACTGATCCAGTTCCGGTCAAAATACGGCTTTTCGTAAGCCTTGACCTGCCAGAGGCCGTTCCGGCAATGATAACTGCAGCATTCATCCAGAATATAATCTCTGTCCTCCTGATGGGCAGGCCGGCAGACTACCGCATTATAGAGTGGGAACCACTGCCGCGTCCTGCGCTTACCGAAGCAGAGTGTGAACAGGTCCTCGCCTTTATGTGTAAATGCGGAGGCCTTTTTCCAGATTTCTGCGAACAGATGCTCGCCGCGTGTGCGATCCGCTGCCAGCACCGGCGAGGCTTCCGTTTTCTTTCCTCCGAAGCGGCACATCGCCGAAAAAATCTCCGCATCTGAATGCGAATCCGGTGCCCGAAGTGCGGAAAGCGCCGCATTCTGACTGGCCAGTTCCGGATCTGCTGCCTGCCGGGCATATTCAGGCGGCAGATTATTAAGCACCGCATATTCCAGCATCCAGCGGTGCAGATTGGCCCGCATCCGCTCCTCGCCGATCCCGCTGTCCAGATAACCTCTCTCAAATTCCTGCAGTTTCTGAATACATTCTTCCGGCGTATCTGCGCCCACGCCGTTCAGCAGCTCGTAGATGTAAATATAGGCCGCAGAAGTGGCAATCGGCTGGAAATGTCCGCGGCGCAGCTGTGTGCGCCAGGTGAAATACCCGCGCAGCTGGCGCGTAGTCAGATCATGATAAGTGGGGAAATAACATGAGAACCCGCCGATCCACGGGACATCATCCTCGTAATCCGCCATGAACCGGGCCTGACGCAGGAAATTCTGAGCCCTGAACTCAGAAGACTCCCGCCCGTATTGATAAAGGTGCCGCATTTCCCGGATCCGCTCCGGGATCTTTTCCCGCTCCGGCCGGAGAATCCGCCCGGGGTCCGGCAGCGCGGTTTCGTGATAGGCGGGTCTTTCAGATTGTGCCGGCATGCCCAGCACCAGCTTATAGCCGCTTTCCGTGCCGGCCGCAACCGCTTTATCAAACAGCCTGAAAACGACGTCTTCTTCCGTTCTTCTGTCGAAAATAATATCAATCCACTTATTGCCGCGCATGCGGATGGGCTGCGTCAGATAGGGCCGTCTGAATTCCTCGAGCGTCTCAATCCCGCATTTTAAATCGCAGCGCTCCAGCTGCTCGCCGGACTCTGAGTCCCACTGCCGCATCAGCAGCGCGATCCATTTGCCGGTCTGTGGGTGAGCGATCACCGAGAAGCCGGGAAAATCACCCCACTTATGCTGCTCATCCATCTGATATTTTTCTCTGGCATACTTTGCCAGCTCTTCCAGCAGCATTCTGTCCTTCCTTCCGGCCTGAAGCCACATACACGAAGAAAGTATAACATAACCGGTGAGGTCGAACAACCGTTCGCAGTGCGGCAGAATGAGACGAGGGAATGAGACGAGGGGACAGAGCACCGTCCCACTAAGACGAGGGGACAGAGCACCGTCCCACTACGGCAGCAGAGATTTCAGAAAAGTGATCAGGTTTCTTTCCGGCGTGATCGTGACAGTAACTGTCGCTGCCTCCGGTACAGCGAAGCGGACATAGGCGCCGCTCTGCTCCGGCTCGATCTGCTGACTTACGCCGTCCGCTTCCAGCAGGATGCGGACGGTTTTGCTGTCTTCGGGCAGGAACCGGAGTTCATTCGTTCTGCCGTTCTCCGGCAGCGTCACTTCATAGCTTTCCTTTCCATCTTCGCCTGAGAGCTTTTTCACCTGCAGCACGTCGCCGTCTCTGAAGAGGCCTTCCGCCAGGAAAACCGGCTGGCCAGATGCCCGCACGGGCAGGCCGGCGATCAAAGTCACGATCCGGCGGTACTGTGCCGTGATCGTATCGTTTGCTGTGACACGGCTGAAATCCGTGCGGCTCCAGCTCCCCTCGAAGCCTTCCTTCTCCGGGACGGCCGGAATCTTCTCTTCCGGCAGAGGCGCACCATAGGCGCAGCGGATTCTCTCCAGAACCTCGCCGTCCTCTGTGATAAAAACCAGCTCCGGCTCTTCGTAAAAATCATCTTCACGTGCCTGTGAAAGGGCTTCATACTCAGCGGGTTCAGCAATTCCGGCAAGGCTGATCCCGCCGATTCCATGCAGCTGTGTATCCTCGCTGTAATAAAGATTTCCGGACACTGCTGCCGCATTCCGTTCCCGCACATCCCCTGCAACAGCTCCGACGTACTGCGTTCCCGTGCAATCCGCCATGCAGGAGCAGTCATGAATGCTGTTGCCATAGCCCGCAATTCCGCCGACATAGCGTCTGCCCTGCACCCGCGACCGGCAGGCTGCTCCCCGGATCTGCGCGGCAGAATATCCTGCAATGCCGCCGGCATAATCCTCGCCGCACAGCACATCGCCGCTCACCCGGGCATTCCTGATCACGCCCATTTCCATCCGGCCGGTAATGCCGCCGGCATAATTTCCCTTCACATTCACAGTGCTGTCATAGCTGCTCTCGTCCACCGCACAGGTTGACAGGAAGCTGTAATGAACCGACATGCTGCCGCTGCTGACAATGTCCTTCTCGGGATCCAGGTCGTATTCTGTGTTCATCGTCCCGGCGATTCCGCCGCCGCACAGATCCGCGTTCACACTGCCGTCCCCGCCGCAGCGCCGCACACAGCCCAGCTCCGCCGCATCCAGCTGCTCATCGGAAAGATACGGAACCTGCTGCCCCAGTACCGTTTCCTCGTCTGCACTGTCAGCCGCATCAAGTCCAATCTGCGTCTCATCCGACTGGCCGTTGGCCGCATTTTCCACCGTCCGCAGCACACTGTCGACCTGTCCGCTGATCGCCTGAATCCGGCTGATTGCCTCCTGCGACTGCTCGTGCAGGCCGCCCTCGATCGCGCTCATCTCGCTCTGCAGCGCCTGAAGGGATGCGTACAGTTTGTCCGAAGAGCTGCGGATCTCACTGCTGACTCCCGTGACCGGGAGCTTTGCTGCGCCGAGCAGTTCCCCTGCGCTCTTCACTGTGCCCAGCAGGCCGGCGGCAGATCCCGAGAGATTCTTCAGACTGCTGTACAGCCTGGATGTGTCGACGGACGGCACCTCTCCTTCGTGTGCCGCCGCGTGCTGCTCCAGAACCTGCAGCATCTGTGCAGCTGCTTCTGACGCCCCGGAAAGTCCGCCGCTGATCTGAGAAAGCGCACTACGAACACTGCCTGGATCCGGCAGACCCTCTCCGGCCGCCGCAAAGGCCTCCTCCAACGCCGAAGCACCTGCCGCAGCCTGCTCCGCGCCCTCCCGAAGTGCAGGGAGCCGGTCCCGGACCTGCTGCTTTTCCTCTTCTGTCAGCAGCGTCTCCTGCAGCAGGCCTTCGATCTGCCCGGCAAAATCTGACGCGGCGCCCTGAAAACCTCGAACCTGACCGCCCAGATCCGCGGAGGCGCCGCCGATCTGGCGCAGTCCCTCCTGCAGGATCTGAAGATCCGTCTCAGCGGTGCCCAGTGCCGCATCCGTATCATCGGCCGCTGTCCCGGCCAGTGTCTGCACCTGATTCCGCGTCTGCGACGTCAGATCAGAAAGGCCCTGCAGCTGCGTATTCAGCGCATCGGAATAAGACGAAGCACTGTTCAGCGCGGTATTGATCATCCCGTTCAAGCTGTCCAGCTCTGCATCCAGTCTGTCCAGCTCATCCTGCGTAAATTCCATCTGCAGATACGGCTGCAGCTGACCGGCAATCCCGCCGATGTCCTTGCGGCCGCTGATGGTGCCGTGATTGATACAGTCCGCAAGATACCCGGAGGACCGTCCCGCAATGCCGCCGACATTATAGCCGGTATGTTCACAGCCGATCTGCCCCTCGTTGCGGCAGTTTCTCACATACCCGGCGTTGAAGCCGGCAATGCCGCCGGTATCCGTGCGCGCCGTGAGATTCTCAGTCTCATTCAGCCGGCCGGTCCGCATGATGTTCTCCAGTGTATGCGAGAGCTCATCCTGCGAGATGGCCGACTCCACATATACCGTGTTCACATCTGCCTCATTGACAGCCTTTTCAATAAGTCCTTCATTATAACCGCACAGGCCGCCTGTATAGGAATTGCCCCGGATGGTGCCGGACACACTGCAGTCTGTGATGACGCCGGTGGAACGGTTTTCCGCAGCGATGCCGCCGATCCGGGCATCCGCGCTGATGGTGCCGTGAAAGCTGCAGTGATCGATTCGTCCGTCGTTGATCCCGGCGATTCCGCCCAGACTCTGCTGAATTCCTTCGGGCACGACCATGCCTCCCACTGTCAGATCATGCACCGTTCCCGTCGGCGTGATCTCGCCGAACAGGCCCGTCCGGTCATAGCTTCCCTTCGGCACAAAGCCGTCAATCTCATGGCCCTGCCCGTCAAATTCTCCGGCCAGGACAGCAATGGGGATGGATGTCTGTGCCGTCAGAACCAGATCCGACTCCAGCACGATTTTCTTATCCGCTGACCACGCGTCGTAATGGCACTGCTCCGCCACTGAAACATAGTCGCTCACCGTCCGGATATGGATGATCTCCGGTGCCTGCTCCTGCACCTCTGCCGCCTGCTCCTGAACTGTCTGGTCCTGCACGTTCTGTCCGTCAGCAGACCCCGCCGCCTGGACCGCCGGCGCAGGCACCGCCGCCACCGCCGCCATCACCACCGCCAGACACAGCGCTGCGGCGCGCCATATTTTGCCCTGTCTGCTCATACTGCACCTTCTTTCACGTCGATTTCCGGGATATTGTCGCCGGAAGCTTTCTCCATGCTTCCCGAGACAATCACTGCATTCACGTCTCCGCGCACGATCGCGTTCATCACGCCGATCACCGTTCCGTTCACCGTTCCCCGGATTGTTCCGTTGACCACCACCGTGCCGCTCTCCTCGCGCATCCGCACCGGCATTTCCACGTCAAAGGCTGTCTTCTCAATGATCCGGTCGCCGATCAGCAGAATCTGCGGCAGGACGAACATGACCAGCAGAATCGAAATCATGGTGCCGCGGCCCAGGCACTGTCCGATGCCGGCGATGCAGGGGTCAGAGGTCATCTGCCCGATGAAGACACCCGCCAGCGTCATCATGGAACCGGACGTAATGATGGTCGGGAAGGCAAAATTCAGCGCCTCTGTAATGGCTTCCCGCCGATCCGCTGCCGGAACCCTGTGTCCAGCGGAGTCGCGGTGCTCGTGCCGCAGCTCCAGATAGCGGCTCGAAATGACAATTGCGTAGTCGATGTTCGCGCCCATCTGGATGGAGCTGACGATCAGATAGCCCATGAAGAACAGGTTCTGATGCCGGATCGCCGGGAAGGAGAAATTCAGGAAAATCGCGCCTTCAATCACCGCGATCAGCAGCACCGGCATACCCGCCGACTTGAAGGTGAACAGCAGAATGATCAGCACGAACAGCGCTGAGACCACGCTGACGACGATGTTGTCCCGCTCGAAACTGGCCTGCAGATCCCGCTGGCTTCCGGATTCGCCGACGACATAGACGTCCTGCCCCTCATAATATTTGTCCGCGATCTCGTGAATCTGATCCAGAAAAGCGAAGGTCTGCTCACTCTCCTGCGGCAGGTTCAGGTAGACCAGAATCCGGTCGTAGTTTTCGCCCTCGAGCTGCTTGCGCCCGCGGTCGATCTGCTCGTCCGCCGAGGAGAGCATCTTAAGCGTTTCCTCATCGAGGTTCACGTACCCTTCTTCCACTTTCTCGTAGAGGAACTGGAACATGTCCATCAGCGGCACGCGGTAGACGGAAATGCCTCCGATGATCCGGCCGTAGTCGCCCTGCTGCGCGGCATAGGCGCTGTAGAGCACTTCGCCGATCTCATAATCAATGCCCGCCAGCTCCGCGAATTCCCGCGGGGTGAGCGACTGCGTCAATGTATAGCCGCCCAGCGCCTCCGTGTTGGCCAGGCCCTGGCAAAATCTGACTTCCGGGCATTTTTCCAGCTCCCGGATCAGCCTCGCCTCGCTCTCATAGCGGTGCTCCGGCACCACCAGCGCGACAAAGTTGTCGTCGCCGAAGGTCTGCGTGATCATCTCATCCGCGATCTGTGTCTGATTCTTCATCGGCGCCTCAATGGTTGAATAGCCATAGACGTACGGGCACTGCTGGGAATAATAGAAGCCGGCCAGAAACAGCAGAAGAAACAGCGGCGGGACCCACTTTCTCGTCGCCCAGGAAAAATGTCCGCACCAGCTGATCTTCGGGACAAAGCTTTTGTGCCTTGTCCGTTCCATCATGCCCGAGAACAGCACCAGCAGGCCCGGCATCAGCGTGAACACGGACAGAAGCGAGAGCAGAATGGCTTTGATCAGCACAATTCCCATGTCGGCGCCGATCTTATACTGCATGAAGATCAGTGCAAACAGACCGGAAATCGTCGTCAGAGAGCTGGAGAGAATCTCCGGGATGGATTTCGAAAGCGAGACAATCGCCGCATCGCGGACCGACAGCCCGCCTGCCCGCTCTTCCTTGAACCGGTTGCAGAAGATAATGGCGTAATCGACAGACAGCGCCAGCTGCAGAATCGAGGAGACGGAATTCGACACGAAGGAAATGGTTCCGAACAGGAAGTTCGTTCCGCTGTTCATCACCATCGACATGACAAAGGTCAGGATCAGCACCGGGATCTCGCCGTAGGATTCACTGGTAAACAGCAGCACAGCGAAGACCACCACCGCCACCAGTGCAATGATCATCTTCATTTCCTGCGCAATCGCATCCGCCTGCTGGTCTCCGAGACTGGTCGAGACATAGAGGTCATAGCCGGAGAGTTCGTTTTCTACATTCTCCAGCGCCTGCAGCGCCCGCTCATCCTCCTGCGGATAGCGGAACGTCACATCATACAATGCGGCGCCGTCGTTGTAATGCTTGATGAACTCCTCCTGCGGGGCATCCTCCTCTGTAAACGTCACGTCCAGAACGCCGTCCGACTCCCGGATTTTTTCGCACAGGTCCTGCGCCTGCTCCCAGGTCACGTTTGCCGCCATGATTTTCGCGCTGCCGTAGGTGATGAATTCCCGATTCATCAGATCCAGACCCTGCCGCGTTTCCGTCGTCTCCGCCAGATACTCCGACAGATCATTCTCAACCCCGACCCAGCCCGATGAAAACAGCGAGAACACCGTAATCAGAATATACAGCAGGAAAAACAGCATCCGCTTATCTACGATAAACGAAGCTACCCGGATAATCGGACTCCCCTGCTTTTCTCCGCTCTGCTTCTTCAGCGACTGCTCCATAAATATGCCTTCCTTCCAAAATAGAAAACCGACCATCGATCCGCTTTTGGCGATGGTCGGTACGTTTACTCACAACAGCATATTTTAGTACGTAATTCCGGAAATACAAACCGCACTTTCCCGTTTTTGTCCAAATCCCTGTTGGCCCCGTCTTCCCCGTATGCTAAAGTGGGACGAGGGGACAGAGCACCGTCCCATTACCATTGGACGAGGGGACAGAGCACCGTCCCATTAAGTGGGACGAGGGGACAGAGCACCGTCCCACTCAGACCGCCGTCCCGCTTGAAAGGAGAAAAGGATGAAAGAATTCTACATTCCCAGTGATGGAATCCGGCTGCATGCCAAGCTGGACACACCGGAGGGCTTTACAAAAGGTCCGCTGGTACTTCTGATTCACGGATTCACCGGGCACATGGAAGAGGAACATATCGTCGCGGCGCAGCAGGTAATGAATGAGATCGGCTATGCGGTGCTGCGCGTGGAGATGTACGGTCACGGCGGAAGTGAAGGCGCATTCAAGGATCACACGCTGTACAAGTGGATCGGCAACGCGCTGGATGTGGTGGAATATGTAAAGACGCTGGACTGGGTGACAGATCTGTATCTGTGCGGTCATTCGCAGGGAGGCCTGCTGGTCATGATGATCGCCGGGATGCGCCCGGATGATTTCAAGGCAGTCATCCCGCTGGCGCCGGCCTGGATGATCCCGGAAAAAGCAAGAACCGGCGAACTCCTGGGCATTCCCTTCGATCCGCTGCACATTCCCGAAGAACTGGATACCGGAGAAATCAATGGAAATCTGGTCCTTGGCGGAAACTACATCCGCACTGCGCAGACGCTCCACCCGGAGGACGAGATCGCGCGTTATCGCGGCCCTGTCCTGATTGTCCAGGGCGATGAAGATGAGGCCGTTCCCCTCGAATACGCTGAGAAGGCGGCTAAGCTTTATGAGAACTGCAGATTAATAATCATTCCAGGTGACAGCCACTGCTATGACCATCACCTGGATGTCATGGTTGATGCGATCCGGAATTTCCTGAACGGACTGCAGTAAATTCAGGCAAAATCCGGCTCTGGCCGGATGCTTACGCCTTCTCCCACAGCTCGTGGATGTAGTCGTAGCAATACTGCAGCTTCTCGAGTGTAGGCATCTCGTTGTTGAAATCTTCTACAGAGATCGTTCCGTCATAGCCGGTCTGCTTCAGTTCATGGATGAACTGCCGCAGGTCGGCTGTGCCTTCCTTCAGCGGCGCCCAGATGCGCTCCCACTTGACTGCGCCCAGCTCATCCCGCTCACCGGGGGCCATCTTTGCATTCTTAATGTGGATGTGCTCCACGTAATCGCCCAGAATCTGGAAGACCTTCCGGTAATTCTCATAGCCTTCATAAACCATGTTTCCGGGATCGACAATGATGCCGATGTACTGCGGGTCAAAACCGTCCAGCAGCCGGATCGCCGCGCTGGCACAGGAAAAGATATTGTCATGGTGAATTTCGAAGACCACTTTGACGCCGTGTTCCTTCGCCAGCTGCTCGATGGTCCGGATGTTCTCACGGGTCTTCGCGACCAGCGCCGGATAGGATTCCTGATCTTCAGCGTAGGTAAAGGAAGGTGTAAAGACGCGGACGCGCTTCACTCCCACACTCTGTGCCGCCCGCAGCACGGGCTTTAACTCCTCGATCTGATCCGGCCGCAGATAGGTCGTAAAGCCGAAGATCTCCAGCCCTGCGTCCTCGCACATCTTCCGGATGGATCCGGCCGTCTCCTCGATCGTCGCAATGTCAACAGTGCTTCTGTTCCAGCTCCAGTACCGGGTCTCATATACGACATTTTCCGGCTTCTTCTCCGGAACGGATGTCACACGCCACTCCACCCCGTCGTAGCCGATTTTCTTCAGAATATCCACCGTCTCCTGCAGGTCATACTCCGGCATGCTCACTGAAAATACGCCTAGTTTCATAAAACCCTCCTCTGTTGTGAGAAACTGACTGCGCATCAGATCTTTCGAATCCAATGCGCAGTGAATGTAAAAGGCTCTGTATGAACTTATTGTAGCAGATCTGCTCCGGATTTTCAGTCGCAATCCTTACTGTCTGTCCTTCTTGATATACTGATCAATATCCCAGAACCACATACACAGGAAGCAGACCGCGCTGGCGATCGTTGGTACGATGAAGAGCAGGAAGGTCTCCGCGTCCTTCGCCTCGGCAAGCTGTTCCACAAGCGCTCCGTCATAGTGACCGGCCGCCAGGCCCCATCCGAGAATCGCCGAACCAAGGCCAACACCGATCTTGGAGCCGATGGAACTGACAGACGTAACCAATCCCTCATACCTCTCGCCCGTCTTGATCTCGATATATTCAATGATATCCGAGGCGAAAGTAAAGATACCGGCGACGTAGGGTGCCAGCGAAGCACCGTGCAGAGCCGTCGAGATAAAGATCAGCGGAACATTGTACTGCTTCGCGCCTACATAACCCAGCAGGCCTCCGATCACACCGACTACTGCTGCAATCAGCAGAACCTTGCGCTTACCCATCTTCGCAAACAGCTTCGGTGCAAAGGCCATCACAATGACCGCCGAAAGAATGGAGATAATCGCAATCAGCGAGTACAAGTCTGCGCTGCCGAGCACATCTCTGGTGAAATAAACTGCAGCGGAAAGAAAAATACCGTTGATGATAAAGCAGAAAATAAAGACCATTACCGTAATATAGAAGTATTTGGTACTGAGCAGAACCTGAATGCCCTTCTTCAGATCATGAGAATCCTCTTTCTTCCCCTCGCCGGTATCTTCATCCGGTGCGATCTTCTCCTTCGTGCCCAGAAAGCAGATTCCTTCGAAGACGAACGCAAGTATGCAGTAAATCACAACCACTCTGGTCCATGCGCCCTGCACCTTCTCTCCGCCGCCGGCTGCCAGCAGACGAGGCGTCAGAATCGCAAGCAGCAGCCCTGCGATGAAGGAAAAAATACCGCGGAGGGAGCTGACCTTATTTCTGTCCTCGCTGGTCAGACTGATGCGGGGAAGCATAGCGTGATAGCTGACATTATTCAATGTATATGCCACAACCGTCAGCAGAAAGTATGTGATCACAACCCAGGCGATTTTTGCGCCGCTTCCCAGCGAAGACGGCACATTGAATACCAGGAGCTGGATGAGTACCAGCGGAATGATGGTCGCACCAAACCAGGGTCTGGCTTTTCCACGCTTACTGTGTGTCTTCTCAATCAGAAGACCTGCACCAATATCACTGACACCGTCAAAAATCCGGCAGATCAGCATGATCGTTCCAACCAGGCCGGCCGATAACAGCACACTGTCCGTGTAGTACAGTGTCAGAAATGATGAAACAAAGGTCCAGACAAAATTGGATCCCAGGTCGCCCAGCGCGTAAACCAGTCGCTCGCCGGCAGTGGTTGTCCCGAAGGGACGCTCCTTCTTTTCTTTAGCCAATTTTCTACCCTCCTTCATTTGAATGTTTCCCGTTTCAACGCTCTTCACGCTCACAACGTTTTAAATTCCCTGACGATATAATTCCAGGCTTCCTTCATATCCTCTGCTGTCCGGCCCTGTGATTCGAACAGCGTCCGGATCATGGTTCCGTCCCAGATCTGCTTAAGCGTCCGGTCCGGCGCGTACTGGATTGGCACTGCCGCGACAAGCATGATGTCTGCCTGAATTGCCTGATTCATGATCTCTACAGCCTTCGGATTGGAAACAAGCTTTCCGATTCCGCTGATCACAGTCCAGCCGAATGGATCTCTGCAGCTGACCTGAATCTCCTTCTTCAGCCGGATGTCTGCGGAAGAACTGCCGACACAGATCCCATACGCTCCGGGCTCTGTGATCCAGTCGGAAAGAGCCGTGCTGTAATGCGCCAGATCCTGCTTCGAAACTGTAAAGATCACCTGCTTGCACTCGCCTGGTGCGAGCCGGACCTTTTTAAAGCCCTTCAGCTCCTTTTCCGGCTTATCAAAAGCTGTCTTCGGACTTGCGATGTACAGCTGAACAACCTCTGCGCCATAGCAGGCACCGTCATTGCAGATCTGCAGGGAAATTTCGATGTTTTCCCGATCCACATCCGTGTTCTCGACTTGCAGATCTGAATAGGCAAAATGTGTATAGCTCAGACCATGTCCGAACGGATACAACGGCTGGAGGCCGCGGGCCTCATACCAGCGATACCCGACATAGATTCCCTCACCGTACCAGACTTCCTTATTTTCACCGCCGTAATTCTTGTAGGCCGGTGTGTCCTTATAGTCCATGGGCCAGGTGTCCGGCAGCTTTCCGGAGGGATTATATTCTCCGAAAATCGCATCCACGACTGCCTTGCCGCCGGCCTGTCCGGCAAAGAACGGGCACAGGATCGCATTGCAGTCCGCCTCAAACTGTGCGATGGAAACCGGACCCGAAGAATTAGTCACAAGAATCAGCCTGCCTCCCGCTGTCTTACAGTCCGCGATGGCCCTCTCCAGCGCAGCCTGATCATCCGCATCCATATCCATATTCAGCCGATCCGCACCCTCCTGGCCGTCCGCACCGACAATCGCGACAAACAATGCGCCCTCCACAGGCGTCTCATAGGATACGTTCTCCGCTCCCAGCAGCTCCACGGCCCTGTCATACGGATGCGTAACGAACATGGAAGGGACCTTTCCACTGCCTTCAGAATAGGCTGTGAAGGCCTTCGCCCGCTTGCCGTAAAAGACTACCTTCGTACCGACCGGATCCTTAGGCAGCGTCCCATCATTCTTCAGTAGGATCATGGCTTCTCTCGCTGCCTCTTCCACAACATGTGAAGCTTCCTCCAGATTGAAAGTCTGAGGCCTCTCAGTGAGTTTTGCGCTCTTTACGATCACGCGCAGGATCCTGCGGCAGGAGTCATCCAGCTGCTCCATGGGCAGCGTACCATTCTCCACCGCATCAATGATGCAGCGGATGCCGCGCGGTCCGGGCATGGTCAGATCCGTTCCGGCATAAATAGACGGAACCTGCTCATACGAGGCCCCCCAATCGGAAATGACACAGCCCTCAAAGCCCCACTCCTTCTTCAGAACGTCCGTCAGCAGCCAGCGATTCATCGCGCAGGATTCCCCATTGATCTTGTTATAGGCACTCATAATCGCCATAGCGCCCGCATCGACACAGGCCTTAAATGCCGGCAAGTAGATTTCCCGCAGTGCGCGTTCCGGGATTTTCTCATCAATCTCCAGTCTATCCCGCTCCTGCGAATTCGCGGCAAAATGCTTTGGTTCCGCAATGACGCCCTCCGCATTCAGATTTTGAACAACCGACTCCGCGATGCGGCTGACAAGATACGGATCTTCTGAATAGCTTTCCGTCAGTCTGCCGCAGCAGGGGTCCCTGTGAATATTGACATTTGGAGAAAGAATCAGGTCGACACCAAACTTGACAAATTCTTTCGCCACTTGCCGCGCACACGCTCCGGCGACCTCCGGATCCCAGGTTGAAGCCTGTGAAATCCCCGTCGGATAGCTGATAATTGGCTTATACGGGGAAGTCTCCTCTCCGGCCGCTTTCGCCGCAGCGGCCTTTTTCTGCAGTGCTCCCACGGCAATCAGCAGCCCGCCCATGGTGGTCAGCTTTTCCCGGTCGACCGGCTGTCCACTTTCCTGAAGCTGCTGTGCCGTCTCCTGATAAATCTTATCCACGGCATACTGAAAAGTGTTGACGCCGTTACAACAGTCAATCATGAACAATGATGGAATGCCATATTTCTCCATCGCGGCCGAGCTCATGGGCGATCCGCCTATCACCAGCTGTGCCTTTTCTTCAAGCGTCATCTCTGAAAGAATCGCCTCAATAGATGCAAGATCTGTCAACTTCGTTGCCATCTTTTTCTCCTTTTTTCAATTCTAAAATCCAGTGTTGCTGCGCGGCGCTGTGTATGCTGACTTAAGTGCATTGTAGTGCGGAAGAAATTCTATTAATATCAGATATTTGATCTTTTGGCCATTTTTCTGATATGATTTGCAAAGAGATGACTTGTGCTAGATTTGAGCCGGATTATGCTTTTAAAAGGAAAGACATGATGACAGAGTCTAAAATTATTCTTTCTAAACAGTATCTGAAGGAGTATGTGCTTCAATTCGAGAAACGCTATTCCGAGACCGTTTTCGAGCGACAGGAATCCGGCTATATTCACAATACAGTGGAATGGGGCAGCTGGATCTACGAATGTCTGAAGAAAAATGACACAGATGGTCTGATTGATGCATTAGGTTCTTTTCGCGAACGTTATAAGCCGGGCCGGCTTTCTCGCGAAAATCTCCGGTCCACTAAAAACCTTGTGATCAGCCTGATCGCCACGATGACCAATATGGCTGCCAAAGAGCGGATCGTCGACAATGAACTGGCCCTGACCGCCGCCGATGTCTGCATTATGATGTGTGAGGAAACGAGGACTCATGAAGATCTGTTAAGAAATGCCTGCGCAGGACTTATGAAGATCAGTGATCTGATGGCCGAATACCGTGAGCAGGAATTCCACCCGCTCGTCCGACAGGCCAAGGAATATATTTACAAGCATCTACACGAAGAAATCCGGGTGCAGGACATCGCGCAGAGCCTGGGTGTAAGCCCGGAGCATTTATCCAGAACCTTTCATAAAGCTGAGGGGATCACGCTGAAAAAGCATATTCTCAACGAGCGCATCACCCGCGCCCGCAATATGCTGCGTTTCAGCGACCTGAAGGTCTCCGAAATTGCACGTTATCTCGCCTTTTCCTCCCAGAGTCATTTTGCCGAGGTTTTCCGTCAGGAAACAGGAAAAAGTCCACTGGAATACCGGCGGGACTTTTCTGACGAGTACGTCAATAAGCTGTAGGTGCTTCACATCAATTATCTATTTCCACAAGTTTAATGTCTCCTTCTTCCGGGCGTCCGATAGCTGCCGTAACAGTGATCACAGATTCCGTATTCATCGTTCCACGGCAGCTTTCTGCCGCAGATCCTGCACCGCTTGCCCTGGAACCGCTGCTTCTCGAGAATATTGATGATCTCATGCGCGATCCCGCCTTTGACAGCCGAGACCTCGCTCATCAGCGATTCCACCGGATAGAACTTGCGCAGGTAAGAGTACAGCAGATCGCAGACCCGGAATTTCTTCTCCAGCTTCTCCAGACTTCCGGAGTCGTAGCCCCGGGAGCTGATGCCGGGGATTGCCTTCTCCACGTCAAAATGTGACTCCGCGGTCTCAGCGCGGACCATCTGCTTCCACAGCCCCAGCAGCTCCGGATCCTCCTCATCGAAAGCCATTGTGATCAGGTCATACTGCAGCTGTTTATTGTCTCCCGGAATAAAGGTGATCAGATCCAGCATGCGGTCGGTGTCACCGCGGCTCCAGCCCTCATGGACGCCGGCCCGGCGCCAGCGCAGAATCGTCTCCCTCAGACTTAAGTCCACCGCCAGCAGCGACTCCGGAAAATCAATCATCGGCTGCCCGATCGGCGGATACCCGGCCTTCACCGCTTTGGCGATACTGCCCTTATCCCGCAGCGCCGTGTAATAGCCGGTCTCATAGATGCCGTAGCGCCCGGCCCGTCCGGCGATCTGCTTGATCTCCGTCGTCCGCAGCGTGCGGATCTCACTGCCGTCATATTTTTCCGTCTCCAGAAACACCACGCGCTTGATGGGCAGATTCATGCCCAGACCGATCGCGTCCGTCGCAACAACGACATCGTTCTCTCCGCCGGCGAAGAGTCTCGCCTGCTCATGCCGCACATCATAGGGCAGTGCCCCGTAGACCACGCTGCACTTCAGACCTCTTTCCTGCACGGTGGCCGCCACTGCGTGCACACTTCTCCGTGAGAACACGATCAAGGCGTCTCCCCTGCGCACGCCTGCAGGAAAGGCAAAATGTGACTCATCCTGGATCAGCGGCGTCATCCGCTCGTGATGAATTACCTTCACGTCGTCCCGGCAGTCCCGGATGATCTTCACCAGCAGTTCCTCTGCGTCCGGCGAGCAGCAGACATGAATCTCCTCCGCGCACAGACCCAGAATCGCATTGGTCCAGGCGCCGCCGCGCTGGCTGTCCGTAATCATCTGCGCTTCATCGATCACTGCCGTCTCATAGTAAGCCTGCAGATTCGCCATCTCCACCGTCGAGGCCGTGATCATGGCGCCGCGGACGATTTCCTGCTCCTCTCCCGTTACCAGAGAACAGGGAATACCACGGGCATTCAGACTCTCGAACTGCTCGAAAGCCAGAAGCCGCAGCGGCCCCAGGTAAACGCCGGAGGAAGCTCTGGCCAGCCGGTTCATGGCTTCGTAGGTCTTTCCGGAATTGGTCGGCCCCACATGCAGAATGAAATGCCGCCGCATCGCCCGGGCCCTCGGATAGAGATCGCGATACCGCTCCGGGATCGCTGTGAGCACCTTCTCCTGAAGAGCCAGCTCCCGCTCCATCCGTTTCTTCTTTTCCAGCTTGGCCTGACGGAGATTTTTCTGATAATCTTTTCTCTTCTTGGCCAGATCCGCCTGCCACTTCTGAACTGCCTTCTTCTCGCCGGACTTCAGCTGAATATCACAGGCATAATCCGGTTTGATGCCGTCCTGCGCTGCCTCCCGAATCTCCTCCGGCGTCCCTGCCTCGAATTCCCGCAGCGTCATCTGACCCTCAGAAGCCGAGATCTGATCCCGGACGATGATTTTGACCGAGTCACAAGGCTTCTTCAGCCGCCCGTGGGTCTGCTGTCTGCAATCCGCCCGCTGCTCCGTCCTGAGCACCGCGGCAATGGTGCCGTTCTCGATCGTATCACAGGCATCCGCCACCGCTTCGCTCATGGCCCGGGAGACACCGCTGGTGCTTCTGCGCAGCACAGCCTCGACCGTCTGATCCCAGAAGCCGTCCGGCACATTTTGCCTGCTGCACAGATAGAACTGCATTCTCATGCGGGCATAGTCCGTAATTGACTCAATATTCGAATAGAGCTCATTCATGATATGAGCTCTCACAATCCGCACAATATTCTCATCAAGGTAGGCGGGATCCAGGAAATCAGGCTGATTTCGCCGGTCCTCGCCGTACTGTTTTCTTCTGTATACTTTCTGCATGGATGTTGTTTACGTGAATCAATCTCGTTTTTCTATCTCATCAATCACCAGCAGATCCGCCGGCAGCCAGTTCACCTGCCGCAGATTGTTCAGTGGAAGCCAGGCTGCGGCTTCATGCTCAAGGAGCACCAAATGGCCCTCCCGGACGCTGCACCAGTAGCAGGCCATGGACAGATGAAATTCCGGATAATCATACTCCACTGTCGTAAGATAATCTCCTACTTCAATTTCAGCTGTCAGTTCCTCGAAGATTTCTCTCGCCAGTGCCTGTTCCGGGGTCTCACCTGCCTCAATCTTCCCGCCGGGAAATTCCCACCAATCTTTATAATTGCCATAGCCGCGCTGCGTCGCAAAGACCTCATCGCCTTTCCGGATAATCGCTGCTACTACGTGGATTGTTTTCTTTTCATTCTCCATATCTGTTTATCCAACCACCAGCTTATTTGTCTTTTTCAAGTACTTCGCCGGAATCGGAGCATCTAATCGCCAAGTGATATTCATCGGCTTTTCTCCATCATGCTTCACGTAGTTTACCGTGCCAAGATAAGTATATGCTTCCGCTCCATTTGTAATCCTGTCGGCCTTAAATTCTCGAACAAAAAGAAGTACCCGGCTGCCTGTCTCCTTATGATGAATATACCGTTGGCCAGTAGAAGAATGTTCTGCTGTCGTACTCTGGCTCTGCCAATGAAACAGCCATTCATTGATAGAATAATCATTGTACATAGTTGTCGGCGAATAGTCCTTATCCGCTTTATTCAATGTAACAAAGAAAACATCCAGTTTCTGATCCGGCAGCCATTTCACACCCTCACGAACGGTAGAAGGCTTTAAAAAGTCCAAAGCAACCAGCAGCTGATCGCGAGTATAGGTGCAATGCAGATCCAACGGGCAACTAAAGCCCACATTAACTGGTGCGTCAATGAAATCAATTCGATTATACTGATATTTCAGAAGATCAATTAGCTCGCTTAGAAGTACCTGGCTATCTGCCAGCGCACGGAGATTTTTTCTGACCTCATCGCTGCTCCAATCCTCAGCGGCTTTGTTCCAGACAGTAACATAAAACATCTGAAGCATCCGTCTTTCCAGCTCCGGCAGCTGATCAATTTCCAGATCATGAAGCTGCGGCAGCACTTGCAGGAGGAAAGAAATCCACCGGCGGGAATCGATCACCGCCAGCTTCGCCATTGCTTTCGTCAGAATCTCTTCCAAAGGCTCACTGAAATCATCCATTACATCCGCACGGGCACAGAGCCTGGAGAATGTCGCAAACTTATAAATATTTCGCGGATCAAGGCGGTAATATTCCAGGAAGTTGGCAAGGCTGAGTTTCATACCGGTATCTTCCTCAAAAGAGGCGACGCGTGTCACAAGCCCTGCCGTATTGCCATACGAGGCACGGATATTATCGAGTATGTATTTAGCTGCTTTCTTCTCCAGCTGGATGTAGCAGCCCTTAGGTACGGAAATGAAGCCGTCTCTGATCTCCCGCGTCACGCTGCGGGTGGTATTGGCGAGCAGCGCTGCAAACTTGTCCTCAAAGTTGTATTTTCGATTCGCCTGACCAATAAAATCAAGAACAGTCAGGCACTCCTTATCCTCTGCCAGACGCAGGCCGCGTCCCAACTGCTGCAGAAAGATGGTCAACGATTCTGTGGGCCGCAGAAACAGCACGGTATTGACTTCCGGGATGTCTACACCTTCATTGTAAATATCCACGACAAAGATAAACCGCACTTTGCCGGAAATCAGGCTCCCTTTGGCACTTCGCCGCTCTTCGTCCGGCGACTTGCCTGTCAGGAATATGGATGGAATACCATGCTCATTGAAAAATTCGCACATGAACTTCGCATGATCCACCGTGACGCAGAAGCCGAGTCCTTTCACATCGTCGATATCTGTTACATATTTCAACAGTGAAGATATCACGAGATTAGCACGCTGCCGGGCAACAAAGCCACTCATGGTATAAAGATTGGAGAGTTCTGTTTTGTCGTATCCGCCTGCAGACCATTTCAGCTGATCCAGGTCCACTGAGTCTGTCACGCCAAAGTATTGGAATGGACAGAGCAGCTTGCGATCAATGGCTTCCGGCAGCCGAATCTCTGCCGCGATACGGTTGTTGAAATATCCCAGAATGTTTCTGCCATCCATACGCTCCGGTGTAGCAGTCAAGCCCAGCAGGAGCTTCGGCTGATAGTATTCCAACAGCTTCTGATAAGTCGGTGCAGCCGCATGATGGAATTCATCAGCGTATGTCAAGTAAGGACTAAAAAAATATTGAACTTTTTCAGAAGAAAAGCTCCGGATTCTGCAATCTGGAGCTCTTTTCTGATAGATGTTCAGTTTTACTGTTCTTCCACGAACCGTTTAAAGATGTCGGAGAACTTCCATATGATCTGTGCATGCTGGTCATCTGTTATCTCAACAGATTCTATAAATGTTTGCACCATACCGCTTGTCAGCTGAGATTCTTTGGAATATTTCTTCATCTCTCCGACCAGTTTTTCAGTCTCAGGATCTTCAGAGGTCCTTATCACTTCCAACTTGTTTCCAAGTTCTGCAATCTCGTCAGTGAGGGTAGAAGACGCTTCATCCAGCTTTTGCTTCTTAGCCAGAAACTTCTCTTTAGGAAGATCTCCGGACATATATTTGTCCATGTTGGAATACTTATCTGACTCAATGCGTTTCAGTTCTTTCTGCATCTTTTCGATATCCGTCTTAATCGATTCTGTTTCATTACCGAGCAGCTTTTTCTGCTGATTCAGCTTCCCGGACAGATCATCTGACAGAACGAACATATTCTGAAGCGATTGCCAGACCATCTCATTGAGTTCATCCTCGAATACCTTCCCGTGAAAGCATTTGCTGTTGGCATCGTGTTTTGTCACTTCACAGGTAAAGTATGGCCTTTTGACCTTCCCAAAGTACTGGATCATTCTATGGCAACAGGCACATCTGGCTACTCCTCTCAGCGGATAATCTCTTTCGTTATAGGTTGTCCTTTTTCTTATCGGGCGTATAGCAGCCTGTGCAGCTGTCCATTCTTCCTTTGTGTCAATACCTTCATGCTGATTCTCAACAATGAACT
>JAFTFP010000286.1 GCA_017449485.1 Lachnospiraceae bacterium | reverse complement strand
GGAACCAGGTTCCCTGGCCGCTTCGCAGGCCGTTCTCAAACTGTCCGAAGTAATACTGATTATTCGCATAGACCGCAACGCCCGTTCCATTCGGCATGCGGTTTTCATCTTCATCTCCCCAGTAGAAATACTCCCGGGTTCCCTTCAGCTGCTGGGACATATAGCGGAACCGGGGCAGACGGACCAGATCGTCCACGGCTGCCTTCTCATCCCGCTGCCAGTAGTAGGACAACTGCTCCAGCAATGATTCCACCTGCGCCTCTGTCTCCGGATAACCCTGCTGATAGGCAACCGGCTTCCAGTCCACGGCCGTGCTGTCATAGATCTTGAAGCAGATTGACATATCCGGGCCTTCATATGGGACAAAATCTGCCGGCGCGGTCTCGGGCTCCACCGGCTGGCTCTGCTGTGTTTCCTCCGCCGGCGCCGGCGCCGGGGCCTCCTCCAGCTTCTGTTCAAAAGCAGATTTTTCCGGTGCAAAACGGCGCTGATGAGAGCCGGAAAGATCTTCTGCCGAAGTGACTGCCGGGCTTTCCGCCGTCTCCTGTGTCTGAGTTTCTCCCGCCTGCGCTGCCTGCGCGGCCTGAAGCGTCTCCTCCAGGAGCCGGTTCTCTTCGTCCTGCTGTGCCTGGGCGTCTGCTGCTGTGGCTGCCGGCATTTCAGCTGTATCCACCTTTTCCAGAACCGGTTCCATCTTCTGGCCGGCTGAAGCTGATGAACACCCGCTCATGCAGATGAGCACTGAAAATGTCATTGCTGCGATGATGCCGCGTATTGCCTTGCTGTTCTTCAAATACTTTTCCTCCCTTGTCTGTCAATACGTTTATCAGTTGCTAAATCTCCCCTGCACAGCTATTATTGTATATATGATCTGTCACAAACACAACACGCTCGTCATACCGTACAGATCCTATCATTTTCTCAACTATCCAACAATCAGTAAAGGAGATTCAAACATTATGATGATTTTTTCCGCCCGACTGAAGCTGAAGAAGCATCTGCCCCTTATGGCGGCTGCCGCTGCGCTTTTTATTCTCGCTGCGAGCCTTGCCCGCCCGCTGCCCGTCAGCGCTGCTCCCTCCGATTACACCGGCAAGGTCATTGCTGTCAGCGGCGACAGTATCTCAAGCTTCTACGGTGTCATTCCGCCCTCGTATGATTTTTCCTATCCGGCGAACGACATTGATCCCATCAGCCCCGCCTACGTGGATCAGATGTGGTGGCAGCAGGTCATCAAGAACACCGGCGCCGTCCGCGGCACCATCGCAGCCAGCAACAATACAACCGTTGCCGGCAACTCGCTGGATATGATCAGCAAGGTCGGCTGCGGCATCAGGCGTCTGGTTGACCTGCAGGCCAGCGGTCAGCGGCCCGATGTCATCTTTGTCTATCTGGGTGCCAACGACCTGCTTCAGAACATTCCTCTCGGCAGCTATTATCCGGGCAAGCCGGCGCCGGCAGAGGGCATCGTCAACAACTTCGCGGATGCCTACAACATGATGCTGATCAAGTACCGCGTCTTCTATCCGAATGCGCAGATCATCTGCCTGACCTGTCCGGAGCTGGTCAGCTTCCAGGACTACGGTTCCAAGACCGGCCCCATGAAGAAGGTCAACGCACTGGGCCTGTCCATCAACGATTACAACCGGATCATCCGTCAGGTAGCTGCCGGAAACGGCTGCAAGCTGATCGACACCTACTACTGCGGCCTGAGTGTTCAGAATGCAGCCGCATTCACCCGTGAAGGCATCCACCCCAATATTCTGGGGCACAACCTGTTTGCTTATTATGTTCTTATGAACCTGTAATGATCAGACTTTCAGATGTGCGCGGCACACCTCAATGTACCGCTCATCGCTGAAATCCTCCGCGCGGGCTGCAGAGCCTGTGCGGAGTTTTTTTATGAGCGCAGCGTCGCCAAGAAGCTGCGATAAAGCAGATGCAAGGCGCAGATCGCCCGCCTGCATCTTCAGTGGATCCAGATTTTTCTCTTCCTCCAGCGGTGCCGTCAGAATGCCATACGGCGTGATCCGGATGCCTTCCGGCCGCTGATCCCAGTCTGAGCGGGAAAGGACTTCTTCTCTTTCTTCCTCCGGGAGCAGAATCTCCCGCGGACCGCTCGGACAGTCTGCTGCAATGACAGGCAGGCCGCAGGCCATTGCCTCCACCAGCACATTCGGAAAGCCCTCCCGCAGGGATGTAAGCACGAAGACCTGTGCTTTCTTAAGCAGACCGAAGGGCTCTTTCACAACGCCCGGAAACAGGCAGCTCTCTCCGATTCCGAGCTGCTCCGCCAGCACCTTGTATTCCTCAAAAGTGCCGTCTCCCGGAATGATGAGGGCTGCGTCTTCCGGCAGCGTTTTGTCCTTTTTCAGGCTGGCAAATGCCTTGAGAAGATGCCAGAAGCCCTTGACATCATCCTCCCGCCCCATGCTCATGATCACGCACGAGTGTGTATCGTAAAACTGCCGGATCTCATCCGTATAGACAACTTCCTTTTCTTCCCCGGCCGGACTGATCCGGATCGGATTATAGAGTGTAAAGCAGTTTTCTGCTCCGAACTGCGACCGCAGGCGCTGTTCAATTTCTT
>JAFTFP010000285.1 GCA_017449485.1 Lachnospiraceae bacterium | reverse complement strand
CGCAGCATCACCGGCAAGTCGGACTATCCGTCTGAGCAGTGAGCAGCGCTTTCCGGCAGCGGGAAGCGTGCCGGGAAAGGGAAACAGTAAGAAAATAAAGGAGCAGAATGGATAAAACGGTTCGGCTTTATGACACAGATGCATATGGTACGGATTTTGAAGCGCAGATCCTTGACACAGTGCCGGCCCCGGAGGGGCTGGCACTTGTGTTGGACCGCACTTTCTTCTTTCCGGAGGAGGGCGGCCAGTCTGCGGATACCGGCGTGCTCGGCGGCTATCCGGTGATTGATGTGCAGATCCGGGATGAGGTGATCACCCACACAATCGCTGTGCCGGAGACGGAACGGGAGGCGGCAGGAACGCGTCTTGCACCGGGAGAAACGGTGCAGGGCTGTATTGATTTCGGGCGGCGCTTCTCCAACATGCAGAACCACACGGGCGAACACATTTTGTCCGGCCTCATGCACCGGAAGTACGGCTTCGACAACGTGGGCTTTCATTTAAGCGACAACAACGTGACGCTGGATGTGAACGGCCAGCTGAGCCGGGAACAGATCGATGATCTGGAACGGGAAGCCAATGAGGTGGTGTGGCGCAACGTGCCGGTGCGCGCGGAGTATCCGGACGCGAAGACCCTGTCGGAAACCGATTACCGGAGCAAGAAGGAGATTGAAGGCGATGTCCGCCTGGTGACGATCGAGGGCGTGGATTGCTGCGCCTGCTGTGCGCCGCATGTCAGAAGGACGGGCGAGATCGGGCAGATCCGGATTATCCGCGTGCAGCATGAGAAGAGCAAAATGCGGCTCTTCATCCTCTGCGGCGCCCGGGCTCTTGCTTACGCCCAGCACAGCCTGAAGGAGGCGGAAGAGATTTCCCATCTTCTGAATCTGCCGCCGGAGGAGATCGCGGCCGGTACGGTGAAGCTGAAGGAGGATGCGCAGAAGCAGTATTTTAAGATGATCGGTCTGCAGATGCGCTATCTTGAGCTGCGGGTGAAAGCGGCTCTGGCAGATGCGCAGTCAGATCCGGACGACAGCTGCGTCTTCTTATTTGAAGAAGAACTGGACCGGGACCGTCAGCGCGAGGCGGTGAACAGACTGTGCGAAGGACGGACCGGCTATGGTGCTGTCTTCTCGGGCACGGATGAGAACGGCTGGTTCTATATCATCGGCGCCGGCACCGCGGGAGACTGCGATGCACGGAAGCTGAATACGGCGCTGAAGGAGCATTTCGGCGCGCGGGGCGGCGGCTCTGCCCAGATGGTTCAAGGCCAGGTGCGGGCACAGCGCGAGGCAATCCAGAGCCTGTTACATAATTGACAAAGCAGGCATCGGCAGAGATAATGAAAGGTACGAAAAAATCCTGAATCGGAGGTCTTAAGAATCAGTATGCGCAAGGAACTGGCCAAAACATACGATCCGCGCGGGATCGAGGAGAGAATATACCAGAACTGGGAAGAGAAGAAATACTTCCACGCGGAGGTGGATCACACAAGAAAACCGTTTACGATCGTCATTCCGCCGCCGAATATCACCGGCCAGCTTCACATGGGGCACGCGCTGGACAATACGATGCAGGACATCCTGATCCGCTTCAAGCGGATGCAGGGTTATAATGCGCTGTGGCAGCCCGGCACAGATCACGCGTCCATCGCGACGGAAGTCCGTGTCATCAATGAGCTGAAGAAGCAGGGCATCGACAAGATGGATCTGGGCCGTGAGGGCTTCCTGGAAAAGTGCTGGGACTGGCGGAAAGAATACGGCGGCCGGATTGTGAACCAGCTCAAGAAGCTGGGCAGCTCCTGCGACTGGGACCGGGAGCGGTTCACCATGGACGAGGGCTGCAACAAGGCTGTCAATACCGTCTTTGTCAAGATGCATGAGAAGGGCTGGATCTATAAGGGAAGCCGGATCATCAACTGGTGCCCGGTCTGCCAGACGTCCATTTCCGATGCGGAAGTGGAATATGAAGAGCAGCAGGGTCACTTCTGGCATATCAAGTATCCGGTGGTCGAGGCGGATGGAACCGTTTCAACGACCCGCTTCGTAGAGTTTGCAACGACCCGTCCGGAAACCATGCTGGGTGATACGGCGGTTGCAGTCAATCCGGAGGATGAGCGCTACAAGGATCTGGTCGGCCTGACGGTCATGCTGCCGTTTGTGAACCGGGCGATCCCGGTCATCGCGGATGAGTACGTGGATCCGGAATTCGGAACCGGCGTCGTGAAGATCACGCCCGCTCATGACCCCAACGACTTTGAGGTCGGAAAGCGCCACCAGCTTCCCGAGATCAACATTCTGAATGACGATGCCACCATCAATGAGAACGGCGGCAAGTTCGCGGGCATGGACCGCTATGAGGCGCGCCGTGCGATCGTGAAGGAGCTGGACGAGATGGGACTGCTGGTCTCCATCGAGGACTACTCTCATAATGTAGGAACCCATGACCGCTGCGGCACCACGGTCGAGCCGATGATCAAGCAG
The DNA here is from genome assembly GCA_017449485.1 of Lachnospiraceae bacterium. Lineage (GTDB taxonomy): Bacteria > Bacillota > Clostridia > Lachnospirales > Lachnospiraceae > CAG-791. The sequence continues at coordinate 8,735 of JAFTFP010000285.1, read as the reverse complement.
CAGTGGTTTGTGAAGATGGATGAACTGATCAAACCCGCTGTCCGCGCGGTGAAGGAGGGAGAAATCCGCCTGGTTCCGAAGAGCCTGGAGAAGACCTACTTCAACTGGACCGACAACATCCGCGACTGGTGCATCAGCCGTCAGCTGTGGTGGGGACACCGCATCCCGGCCTACTACTGCCAGGACTGCGGAGAGACCGTCGTCGCCATGCAGGCTCCCACGGTCTGCCCGAAATGCGGGAAGTCACATTTTGAACAGGATCCGGATACGCTGGACACCTGGTTCTCATCCGCACTCTGGCCCTTCTCTACACTGGGCTGGCCGGAGATGACGGAGGATCTGAAGTATTTCTATCCGACCGACGTGCTGGTCACCGGCTATGACATCATTTTCTTCTGGGTCATCCGGATGATCTTCTCGGGCTATGAGCAGATGGGCGAGCGGCCGTTCAAGACCGTTCTGTTCCACGGCCTGGTCCGCGATTCGCAGGGACGGAAGATGAGCAAGTCGCTGGGCAACGGCATTGATCCGCTGGAGATCATCGCAGACTACGGCGCGGATGCGCTGCGTATGACGCTGATCACCGGTAATGCGCCCGGCAATGACATGCGCTTCTATATTGAGCGCGTGGAGGCCAACCGGAACTTTGCCAACAAGGTCTGGAACGCCAGCCGCTTCATCATGATGAACATGGACGAGAACAGCGAGGACGCAGACGCCTCGAAGGTTCACGCAGATCTGCATCCGGAGGATCAGTGGATCCTCTCCAGACTCAACGACGTAGTCCGCGAAGCGACCGAGAACATGGAGCGCTATGAGCTGGGCATCGCCGTGCAGAAGGTCTACGACTTTATCTGGGACGAGTTCTGCGACTGGTATATCGAGATGGTCAAGCCCAGGCTCTACGCGAAGGAAGAGCAGCAGGCCGCGGCCGGAAAAGATGCGGCACTGTGGACGCTGCAGGTGGTGCTGATCAGTGCCCTGAAGCTCCTGCATCCGTATATGCCGTTTATTACAGAAGAGATTTTCACCAACGTTCAGTCGAGAGAAGAGTCGATCATGATCTCTGACTGGCCGGTGTGGCGTGAGGATTTCGCTTTCCCGGCACAGGAAGCTGCGATCGAGCAGATCAAGGAAGCGGTCCGCGGAATCCGCGCTGCGAGAGCGGAGCGGAATGTGGCGCCTTCCAGAAAAGCGGCCGCATACGTGGTGAGTCAGGATCCGCAGGTGCTGAAAAACTTCGAGGACAACCGCCTGTTCTTTGAGCAGCTCGGTTCGGTCTCCGAGATGACGCTGTGCGCGGATAAGGAGAGCGTGCCGGAGGGATCCCTCTCGGTGGTGCTGTCTTTTGCCACAATTTATCTGCCGCTGGCAGATCTGATGGATCTGGAGGCGGAGCGCGCCCGGCTTGAAAAAGAAGAGCAGCGCCTTATGGGTGAGCTGAAGAGAAGTGCCGGCATGCTCGGCAACGAGAAATTCCTCTCCAAGGCGCCGCAGGCCAAGATCGATGAAGAGAAGGCCAAGCAGGCCAGATATGAGACACAGCTGGCGGCGGTCCGCGAGGAACTTTCCAGACTGTAACAGGACTCCGGCCGGCATTCCCGGTAAGGAGGAAAGGAAGCAAAAATGCTGAATTTTGAAGAAGAACTGAAGAAATTCCACCCCAGCATCGAGGTGGAGGATGGTCAGAATGCGATTTACAACCAGGACATGACAGATATGGTCGACGTGATGATGAGCATGATGAAGGATCAGCTGACCGCGCCGGGCAACCAGTCGCCTCGAATGTGACAGATGCTGTAACCGGTACATTTTCACGGAAGGAAACTGCATATGTTCTGTTTTCAATGCGGCTGCGCGCTGAACGATTCGAACCGCTGTCCGAATTGCGGCGTAGGTGTCGCTTCGTATAAGAAAATCATCTACACCTCGAACCGTCTGTACAATGACGGCCTTGAGAAGGCCAAGGTCCGGGATCTGTCCGGCGCCGTGGTCTCCCTCAAGGAAAGTCTGTGGTGCAATAAATACAACACCGATGCCCGCAATCTGCTGGGCCTGGTTTACTATGAGATGGGCGAGATGGTCGCCGCGCTCTCGGAGTGGGTGATCAGTCACAACTATCAGCCCAAGGACAACAAGGCGGATCTGCTGCTCGAGCAGGTGCAGACCACGGCGCAGATCACGAACATCAACCAGATCATCGGCCGCTACAACACCGCACTCGAGGCGGCGTATAACGGAAACTATGACGTCGCGCAGATTCAGCTGCGCCGCGTCATTCAGATGAATCCGCATTATATCCGCGCGCATCAGCTGCTGGCACTCCTGCATATTCAGGACCAGAACTGGAACCGCGCGCTGAAGGTCCTGCAGAAATGCCAGGCCCTGGATCAGAACAACACGACGACGCTGCGCTATCTGCAGGAGGTCCGCAAACAGCTTTCCTCCGAGACGGATCTGCAGGGCGGTCTGCGCAAGGTCACAGAGCTCGGCGGCGGTGTGGTCTCTTATCAGGACGGCAACGAGACCATTATTCAGCCTTCCGGTGCCAGAAGCCCGGGCATGGAGGAATCCCGGATTCCGGCGGGAGCCATCAATCTGCTGATCGGCCTCCTGGTCGGCGCTGCGATTGTGGGCTTCCTGATTCTGCCCGCGCGGGTACAGGCGACCCGGAGCAAGGCTGCGGAGGAGATCCGCGCGATCAGCGAGCAGGTGGACGCGAAAAATGTTCAGATCAAGGATCTGAACTCCGAAATCGATTCGCTGGGAGCTAAACAGGAAGAGCTCGAGGCGCGGCTGGCGGAGTATGAGAGCACGGCGGATTCGCTGAGCGCCTCGGATGCGCTGCTGCTGGCCTCGGAGGCTTATCTGAGAGATCCCGACGATCTGGATGGCTTCAACAGCATCTTCGCAGAGATCGGAACCGACAAGCGGGATTCCGGCTCGGAGGCCTTCCGCACGCTGTATGACACGCTGCTTGAGAAGGAAGGGCCGGCCCTGCGGGAGCACTACACGAGCGCGGGTATGGAGGCCTATGAGGCGGAGGTTCCGGATTACGCCGCCGCGGCTGAGAATCTGACCAAGGCCATGAGCTATGCGGATCCGGAGAGCACAGAGAAAGATACAGCAGTGCTGTATGCGTATGCGGACAGCGTGTTCCATCAGTACAGTGCGCTGCCGGATGCAGACCGGAAGAACCAGGTATCAGAGCTGGAGCCGGCGAAAGAAGCACTTCAGTGGATCCTGGACAACGCGCCGGAGTCTGATCAGGCTGAGGATGCGCAGAATCTGCTGGCTCAGCTGAATGAGATTACTACAGGAGCAGAATGATTAGTTTTTCGAGTGTAACATTTCTTTTCAGGTTTCTGCCGGTGTTTCTGATTATCTTTTATCTGACACCGGCTAAATACCGCAGCGGGGTTCTCTTTCTGGGCAGCATGGTTTTCTATGCGCTGGGAGAACCTGTTTTATTGTTTGTGCCGCTGCTGCTTCTCATGACGGTGCTGAACTGGCTGATCGGCCGGGCCGTGCCGGGGCGCGGGAAGGTGCTGGCACTGGGGGTTCTCCTGGATGCCGGCCTTCTGGCTGCCGCCAAGGTGCTGGCTGTCACGGTGGAGGGCTTTGCCCTGCCCATCGGCATCAGCTTCTATCTCTTCAAGATGATCTCTTATCAGGCGGACCTTTACAGGGGCAAAATCAAGGAAAACCCGGGGTTCTTTGCGGCCGCCGCGTATTTCACCATGTTCCCTCAGATTGCACAGGGCCCGATCATGCGGTATGGCGAAGCCTTCGGAGAAGACGGCGGCTTCAAGCCGTCTGCCCAGGCACTGGAGGACGGTCTTTCCGTTCTGGTGCTGGGACTGGGCATGAAGCTGCTGCTCGCAGACCGCATCGGTATTCTCTGGAATGAGATCGGCAAGATCGGCTATGCGGATATTTCCACGCCGCTGGCCTGGATGGGCGCCTACGCCTATTCCTTCCAGCTGTACTTTGACTTCTGGGGTTATTCCCTGATGGCCGGCGGCATCGGCATGATGCTGGGCCTGCCCTTCATCAGAAACTTCGATCATCCCTATGCGGCAAACGGTGTCGCGGATTTCTACCGCCGCTGGCACATGACGCTGGGAACCTTCTTCAGAGACTACGTCTACATTCCCTTCGGCGGGAGCCGCGAGGGCACGGTCCGGACGATCCGGAATCTGCTGGATGTCTGGATTCTGACAGGTCTGTGGCATGGCGGAAGTCTGAATTTCGTGCTGTGGGGGCTGATCCTCTTTGTCATCATCGTGTGGGAGAAGTTCGCCGGACGAAAGCTTATGGAGAAATTCCCGGTGATCCCGCACCTGCACGTAATCCTGCTGATCCCGCTGACCTGGGTGGTCTTCGCCATCTCAGATCTGCAGCAGCTCGGGATTTATTTCAACCGGCTGTTTCCGTTCGGGACAAGCCCTGCAGGGGCCAATGCGGCAGATTTTTCCAAGTATGCCGCGCAGTACTGGCCGATGTTTGCCGCGTCCATTATTCTGTGTATTCCGGGCGTGTACAGGTTTGTGATCAACCACCGCAGGAAGTGGTACATGGTATTGCTGCTGCTGGCGCTGTTCTGGGTCTGTGTCTACACCTCAGTGAACAGTGCGGCTAACCCGTTCATGTACCTCACATTTTGATTGTAAAAGGACTAGAAGTTGATGAAGAAAATTGCCGGAAAACTGAAAGAGCTGCCGCTCGTGATCCTGATCGCACTGATCGCGGTCTTACTGGGCGTTTTCGCGCGGTGGCAGTATAACGGCTTATATATGTATTATGAGACAGATCCGGTCCGGGAGCCCTTCTTTACGCCTGTGATGGAAGGAATCGGAGACGGTGTGTACCCCTGGCATTTCGCGGTGGCGCCCAAACGCAGCGAATCGCATGAAATGATTTCCAGAATTCTGGAGCAGCAGGAGCAGCAGGCCGCGGCCGAGGGACAGAGCCAGAAGGCGGCGGAGTCCGCGGCAGCCGGCACAGCTGAGAACGGGGAGAGCGGAGCGGAGCAGCCGGCGGAAGCTGCCATGCAGTCAGCGGAGCAGCCCCAGGAGAGCACTGCAGAAGAAGCAGCTGCGCAGGAAGCACCTGCAGAGGAAGTGCCTGCTGCAGAAGAGCCCGCAGAAGAAGTGTGGGAAAACGGCATAGACCCCGACAACCCGACCCATATCCGCGCGGATTCCATGCCGGAGGGCGTCTGCTCACCGGTCATGCCCGCCGACGATTACGGCGTTGTCTCCAAGCGGTATCTCGCGCCGGAGGGGACTACCTACGCGGTGGAGTCATCGGGCATGTTTGCGGAAAACGGCGATTACTATCTGCTGCGTGAGGTAAACGATTATTATTTCACCGACGCGCTGTTCATCGGAGACTCCCGCACAGTGGGCCTGATGGACTACGGCAATATGAAGCAGACCTCCAACTTCTTCGCCCGCGAGATGCTCAGCATCTACAATCTCTGGGATAAGACCACCCATGTCTATGAGATGGGCAATGATCTGGGCGAAATGACCCTGCTGCAGCTGCTGGCGACACGGACTTATCACAAGATCTATATCTCCGTGGGTGTCAACGAGCTGGGAATTCCGACAACAGTGGAATATTATCAGCGCTTCCGGGAGGCACTGGGCGTGATCCGGCAGCTTCAGCCGGATGCCATCATCTATATTCAGGGCATCATGCATGTGTCCAAATATAAGTCCAGCACCGATCCGGCATTCAACAACACCAATATCGTGCAGCGCAACAGCTGGATTGCCTCGCTGGCGAACGGAAGAGATATTTTCTATCTGGATATGAATCCGGATTTCTGTGACGAGCACGGAGATCTGATCGACGGTTCCAGCTACGACGGCGTGCATCTGCAGGCCAAGGGTTATCAGATCTGGCACAACTTCCTCTGGAAGAACGGCATCGTCCGTGATCCCGATAAGGATTACCGCGGCGCGGGACCGGAGGAAAAGGAAAGCGATTTATTCTGACGGAGGGCGCACAATGCGGCTGATGGATTTCAAAATGGAACGGCCCGGTCTCGTGGAGGTCGGGCAGAGAGTGAGCATCACGGAGGGTGTGCTGCCGAGCAATTACTATTATTCCATAGATCCGTATGTTGCCATGAGCGGAAACGTCCCGTTTAACCAGCGCCTGAAGGCCAGGACCGGAATTGTGCGGGAGATTGAAGAAAACGATCGCGGCTATTACGTGAAAGTAGAGTTTGACGAGAAATGAGCACACCGAAAATGCCGCTGAAAAATGCGATTATCCTGCTCCTGGCAGCGCTGATCTGGGGAACTGCCTTCGTGGCGCAGTCCGAGGGCATGGAGCACCTGGGACCCTTTACCTTCAATGGAATCCGGTCCCTGAAGGGCACGGCTGTGCTGACGCCGCTGATCCTCGTCCGCAGACATTTCCGGCTGCGGCGCGCGGCGGCTGGCGATGAGAGCGTCGCCGGTTACAGTATGAAGAATACGCTTCGGGCGGGTGTGCTGTGCGGTATTTTCCTGTTTGCAGCCTCGAATCTGCAGCAGTATGCGCTGCAGTACGCGGCCGTGGGCAAGGCGGGCTTTATGACTGCCATGTACATTGTGATGGTGCCGGTGCTGCATTTCTTCATAACAAGAAAGACCTCTCTGCAGGTGCTCACGGGTGTGGCGCTGGCGCTCGCAGGACTGTATTTTCTCTGTATCAGAGGAAGCTTTAAACTGGAGTTTGCAGATGTGCTGCTGCTCCTGTGCGCATTGTTTTTCTCGTTTCAGATTCTGTGTATCGACAGGTTTGCAGACGCGTCAACCGACAGCATTGAAGTTTCTGCGACGGAGTTTCTGGTGACGGGCATCGTATCGCTGGCCATCGGCCTTCTGACGGAAGGCGTGCAGGCGGCGGATATCCGGAATGCACTGTTTGAACTGGTATATGCAGGCGTTTTTTCCAGCGGCATTGCCTACACCTTCCAGATCGTGGGGCAGAAGGGCGCGGACCCGACCATCGCTTCCCTGATCATGTCGCTCGAATCAGTGATTTCTCTGCTGGCCGGCATGTTGATCTTACATCAGATCCTGTCCGGAAGAGAGATTCTGGGATGCATTCTGATGTTCGCGGCCATTCTGGTGGTACAGATTCCAGGAGCGGATTTCTTTCGCAGCTTAAAAGGTAAAAAGGCTTAAGAGAAATGAACGGAAGATACGGAACAAGCAGAATAAGCAGGTTCTTTCAGGCATCAAGGCGCCTTGCGGCGCTCTGTCTGATCGCGGCTCTTTCGATGACATTTTCCGGCTGTGCCTCGGTGTTCGGAAATTTTGGCGCAGCAGATACCTCTGCGGGCATGAGCGCGCTGCAGAGCGGTGCGTATGACGAGGCCGTCACGGCTTTCCAGGAGCAGATCGACGAAGGAAAGGAATCAGAGGCAGTCCTGCGCGGCATGGGCATTGCTCTGATGGGAAAGGGCGATTACCAGGGCGCTGTGGAAGCTTTTGAAAAAGCCCTGTCGCTGGGAATCGGTCTGCCCGGAAATCAGGAATACGACATCAATTATTATCTGGGCTCCTGCTATTACAAGCTGGGAAATCTGGAAGAGGCACTGAAGGTCTACGATGCGATTCTGGCCCTGAAGCCGGACGACCGGCAGGCCAGAGTGCTGCGGGGAACCGTGCTGATTTCCATGGGAAACTATGAGAAGGCAGGAGAAGATTTCCGCCTTGCCATTGACCTGTCCCCGGGTGACTATGATCTGATCATTCAGATCTATGAGACCATGGACCGGTTTGGCTACAGAGAGGCGGGAAAATCCTATCTTCAGGAGGCCATGCAGAAGGGCGGAAACTCTCTGAGTGATTACGACCGCGGCCGCCTGTACTATTATCTTGAGGAATATGACAGCGCGCGGGTCTACCTGGACCGGGCAAGGGCCGAGGACAGCTACCGCGTCATGGTGCTGCTGGGCATGACCTATGAGAAGCTCGGGGACATGAACTACGCGCGCAATGTCTATCAATCTTATCTGTCGACGGACCAGTCTCATCCGGAGGTCTACAATCAGCTGGGACTGTGCCAGATGAATATGGGGGAATATGAGGCGGCACTGCAGTCCTTTGAGCGGGGACTGGAAATCGAGAACAACGAGATTGCACAGAGTCTGAAATTCAATGAAATTGTTGCACTGGAAAATCTCGGCGAATTCCGCCGGGCGCAGGTGTTGATCGAGAGCTACCTGGCAGAGTATCCCGGGGATGAAGCAGCCAGGCGGGAAGCGATTTTCTTAAAGACAAGGTAAGAGACAGAACAGGAGGGGACGACGTGATACAGAAATTGATGGAACAGATCCGGGCTAAAAGAGCGCCGATCGTCGTGGGACTGGATCCGGACATGAGCTTTCTGCCGCCGCAGCTCTTAAACGAGGCGGCCAAGAGCAGACGCGAAAGCTTCATGGGCGAGGATGAGCTTGAGATAGCGGCGCAGGCAATCTGGCGCTTCAACAAGCAGATCATTGACGCAACCTGCGATCTGATCCCGGCAGTGAAGCCGCAGATCGCCATGTATGAGCAGTTCGGGGTGCCGGGACTTGTCACCTACTGGAAGACGGTCCGCTACTGCAGAGAGAAGGGACTGATCGTCATCGGAGACGTCAAGCGCGGCGATATCGGCTCGACCTCAGCCGCCTATGCCCGGGCTCACATCGGCCGGGTCCAGGTGCTGGGCCACCGGCTGCGCGTCTT
>JAFTFP010000284.1 GCA_017449485.1 Lachnospiraceae bacterium | reverse complement strand
TCCTCATTGGTGGTCTTGACGTCGATCAGCTCGTCATCCTCGCGAAGCGCCACCGCAATCAGACCCTTCCGGCGGATATTATCATAGGCGGTGATCGGCGTTTTCTTGATGATGCCCTTCTTGGTCACCATCAGGAAGTTTTCCTTATCCTCCATATCCATCAGCGGAATGACTGCAGAGATCTTTTCTCCCTCCTGCAGCTGCAGCAGGTTGACAATCGCTGTGCCCCGGCTGGTGCGTGAACTTTCCGGAATCTCATAGGTCTTGAGCCGGTAGACCCTGCCCTTGTTGGTAAAGAACATAATATAATTGTGCGTCGCGGTCATCAGAATATCGAGAATCGCGTCCTCCTCGATTTTCTGCATTCCCTTGATGCCGCGGCCGCCGCGGTGCTGCGCGTGGAAATTGTCCACTGTCATCCGCTTGATATATCCGAGCTGCGTTCTCGTGATGACGACATTTTCATTCGGAATCAGATCTTCTGCGTCGATCTGAGACATATCAATCTCGATCCGGCTGCGGCGCTCATCGCCGTACTTTTCCGCGATCACATTCATCTCATCCCGGATCACGCCCAGCAGCAGCTTCTCATCTGCCAGAATACTCTGAAGATAAGCGATGGTCTTTAAAAGCTCCTGGTGCTCCCGCTCGATCTTCTCCCGCTCCAATCCGGTCAGTGCGCGCAGACGCATGTCCACGATCGCCTGTGCCTGCACATCATCGAGACCGAAGCGCTCCATCAGTCGATTTTTCGCCTCCTGCACATTCGGGCTGTGCCGGATGATGGAAACCACCTCATCGATATCGTCCAGCGCAATCAGCAGACCTTGCAAAATATGGTCGCGCTCCTGTGCTTTGTTCAGATCATACTTGGTCCGCCGGGTCACCACATCTTCCTGATGCTTGATGTAGTAGACCAGCATATCCCGCAGATTCATGACCTTCGGCTCGTTGTTGACCAGCGCCAGCATGATGATGCCGAAGGTATCCTGCAGCTGCGTGTGCTTGAACAGATGATTCAGCACAATTCCTGCATTCACGTCGTGCCGGAGCTCGATGACAATGCGCATACCTTCCCGGTCAGACTCATCGCGCAGATCTGTAATGCCTTCGATCCGCTTGTTCTTAACCAGCTCAGCAATTTTCTGAATCAGATTCGCCTTATTAACCAGGTAGGGAAGCTCTGTGACGACGATCCGGCTTTTGCCATTCGCCATCGGCTCAATATCCGTGACAGCGCGGGTGATGACCTTGCCGCGTCCGGTCCGATATGCCTCGTTGGCACCGGCCGTTCCCATGATGATGCCGCCGGTAGGAAAATCCGGCGCTTTCACGATCGGCAGAATTTCCTCTATATCCGTGTCGCGGTCCTCTTCAATCCGGTTATTGATGATTTTGGTCGCGGCCGCAACGACTTCCCGCAGATTGTGCGGCGGAATATTGGTCGCCATACCGACTGCGATACCGGTTGTACCGTTGACAAGCAGATTCGGGTAGCGGCTCGGCAGCACGGAGGGCTCTTTCTCTGTCTCGTCAAAATTCGGCACGAACTGGACGGTATCCTTATCGATATCCGCCAGCATTTCCATGGAAATCTTGGTGAGACGAGCCTCTGTGTATCGCATCGCCGCCGCACCATCGCCGTCGACGGATCCGAAGTTTCCATGGCCGTCAACCAGCGGATAGCGCATGGACCAGGGCTGAGCCATATACACCAGAGCGCCGTAGATTGAACTGTCGCCGTGGGGGTGATATTTACCCATTGTATCGCCGACGATTCGGGCACATTTACGATGCGGCTTATCCGGCCCGTTATTCAGTTCTGCCATCGCATACAGAATTCTGCGCTGAACCGGCTTCATGCCGTCCCGCACATCCGGAAGAGCACGCTGCGCGATGACGCTCATCGCGTAGTCAATGTAGGAGCTCTCCATTGTCCGCTGCAGATCTACATCCTGAATCCGGTCAAAGATTGTATCGTTTAATTCTGCCATATTTGATTTCTCCAAATTATGTGCTGCAGTGCCATTCGTCAGTGCCATTCGTAAAACTCATGGACTGCCGAACTTTATATTCGTCAGTGCCATTCGTAAAACGATCTGCTGCGCAGATCCGTCACTTCGTGACGTTCGTTTTACTCATAGGGGCTTATCGCCCCTATGTTGAAAAATGTATCAATACGCTTTCAAGCAAGCTTGAAGCGTATTGCTGCATTTTTCATCGCACTGCCGAATTAAATATCTAAGTTTTGGACGAATTTGGCGTTTCTTTCGATGAATTCCCGGCGGGGCTCCACCTGGTCGCCCATGAGTGTCGTGAAGGTCAGATCGACTTCTGACTCTGTCTCCTCGTCCATTACAACTCTCTTCAGAATCCGGCGCTCCGGATCCATGGTGGTCTCCCAGAGCTGTTCGGGATCCATCTCACCCAGTCCCTTATAGCGCTGGATCCGGTTGTTGCTGTCGCGTCCGACTTCCTGCAGAATCTGATTCAGCTCTTCATCGCTGTAGGCGTACCAGACCCGCTTGTTCTTTTCCAGCTTATAGAGCGGCGGCATTGCCAGATAGACATGGCCTGTCTTGATCAGATCCGGCATGAAGCGATACAGGAAGGTGAGCATCAGCGTATCAATATGTGCGCCGTCCACATCCGCATCCGTCATGATAATGATCTTGTCGTAGCGGAGTTTTTCGATATCAAACTCGTCATGAATTCCGGTTCCGAATGCCGTGATCATGGCTTTGATCTCTTCATTCTCATAAATCCGGTCTTCACGCGCCTTCTCGACATTCAGAATTTTGCCTCTTAAAGGAAGGATCGCCTGCGTGGCGCGGCTTCTCGCGGACTTGGCACTTCCGCCTGCGGAGTCACCCTCGACCAGGAAGATCTCACATTTCTTGGGATCCTTGTCAGAGCAGTCCGCCAGCTTGCCCGGCAGTGCCATAGTCTCCAGCGCCGTCTTCCGTCTGGTAAGATCTCTTGCCTTTCTGGCTGCCTCGCGGGCGCGCTGTGCAAGAAGTGCCTTTTCACAGATGGTCTTCGCCACATCCGGATTTTGCTCCAGGAAATAGGTGAGCTTCTCGGAAACAATACTGTCCACTGCACCTCTGGCCTCAATATTGCCCAGCTTCTGCTTCGTCTGACCCTCAAACTGCGGATCCTCGATCTTGACAGAAATAATCGCTGTCATACCCTCGCGGATATCCTCGCCCGAAAGGTTCGGATCTGTATCCTTGATAACCTTGTTCTTGCGGGCATAATCATTGAAGGTCTTGGTCACAGCATTGTGGAAGCCAACCAGATGCATACCGCCTTCCGGCGTGTTGATATTGTTGACAAAGCCGTACTCACTGCAGTTGTAGGAATCATTGTGCTGCAGTGCGACTTCCACGTAGACATTGTTCTTGGTTCCCTCAAAATACAGAACCTTGTCATACAGCGGTGTCTTGCCGCGGTTCAGATACGCGACATATTCAATAATACCGCCCTCGTAATAGAAGGTCTGCTCTCTGGAAGGTTTTCCGAGTGCAGCTTCCCAGTCCGTCGACTTCGCATCCTCGGAAAGCGCCGGCTCTTTGCCGTGTCCGATGGCCGCCTTGACAACATCGCCGACTACCAGTTCTTCCTCTTCCTCGCCGCTGCTTCTGTAATCCCGCAGCGTGATGCGCAGTCCCTTCGTCAGGAAAGCCATTTCCCGCAGGCGCTGCTTCAGAATGTCATACTCATAGACCGTTGTTTCCTGGAAAATCTCCGGATCCGGCAGGAAAGTAACCGTTGTGCCGGTTTCTGTCTCCGGGCAGGTTCCGATCTCCTTCAGCTCATAACAGGCATTGCCGCGCTCATAGCGCTGCTTGTAGATCTTGCCGCCCTGACGGACTTCAACCTCCAGCCACTGTGAAAGTGCGTTGACTACAGACGCACCTACGCCGTGCAGACCGCCCGAAACCTTGTATCCGCCGCCGCCGAATTTTCCGCCGGCGTGCAGGATAGTAAAGACAACCTCAACCGCCGTCTTTCCTGTCTTATGATTGATACCGACCGGAATACCGCGCCCGTTATCGGCAACCGTAACAGAATTATTCGGATTGATGGATACTTCAATATGCGTGCAAAATCCGGCCAGAGCCTCATCAACGGAATTATCAACAATCTCGTAAACCAGATGATGCAGACCCCGGGATGATGTCGTTCCGATATACATACCCGGACGCTTGCGGACAGCCTGCAGACCCTCCAGCACCTGAATATTATCTGCGCCGTACTCACCGACTTCGGTCGCGTCCTTCACATTGTCATCCACATATTCCCGGTCATTTTCCGCAAAGCTCTCTTCGTATCCCTCAACTTCTCCGAGATCTTCACCATTTCCGGCATCTTCCTGTGCTGCTTTCAATAAATCATTAATATCCGCCATGTTTTCCTCATTCTTCCTGAAAGCCTTTTAAAGCGTTTCCCCTGCCGGATCCGGAAAAGCCATTCCGTCCCGGATCCGGAAAACCTTGTCAATCTCAAAGCGGTTGCGCACGAATTCATCCAATCCCGTGCAGGTAATAAAAGTCTGAATACCGCCAATACTCTCCAGAAGATACTGCTGTCGGCCGGAGTCCAGCTCCGAGAGAACATCATCCAGCATCAGCACCGGCGTGTCATCGATCAGGGACGTCACCAGCTCAATTTCTGCCAGCTTCAGTGAAAGAGCACAGCTGCGCTGCTGTCCCTGAGAACCAAACTTGCGCAGATCTATTTCGCCGGCCGGACCGCCCTTTTCCAGAAAAGAAAAATCATCCCGGTGAGGACCGACACTGGTTATCTTCTGATAACAGTCCCGCTCCCTGGCTCTTCTCAGCCTGTCCCTGAACTGATCCGCCGTCGTATTGGGCTCATACTCAATCGTAAGGTGTTCGCGCCCGCCGGAAATCTTCTCATGAACCGGTCCGATGATCTCATTCAGATTTTCAATAAAACGGTTTCTTCTCTCGATGATCTGCTCGCCGTAGCTGCACAGCTGTTCATCCCACAGATCCAGCGTATCCTTAAGCTGCGGGTGCTCATACAGATCCTTCAGAAGGTGATTTCGCTGATCGACGATTTTATTATAATGATTCAGCTGATGAAGATAGGACGCATCCAGCTGGCACAGCTCCATATCCATAAATCTTCTGCGCTCAGAGGGTCCGTTCTTGATGATTCCGAGATCTTCCGGAGAAAAAAAGACAGTATGCAGAATACCAATCAGATCAGCAGCCTTCTTAACCTTCTGCCCATTGATGGCAATTCCCTTGGATCTGCCGTTCTTTAAATGCATATCGATCTGATAATCGATACCATGCTTCATCAGAACCGTGCGGATATGTGCTTCCTCACGGCCGAACCGGATCAGATCTCTGTCTCTGGTTCCGCTTCGGTGTGACCGCGTTGTGGAAACCAGATACAGAGCCTCCAGAATATTTGTCTTACCCTGCGCATTGTCGCCGTAGAAAATATTGGTTCCTTCCGTAAAATGCATCGAAAGGGTTTCATAATTTCTGAAATCGGCAAGACTTAAGGACTGAATATTCATATAATCAATTATTTTTCATGGAAGAACGGACCACACACTCCCGGCCGTCAATGGCAAAATGATCCCCATCAAACAGCTTTCTGCCGCGCCGCAGCTCCGTCTCTCCGTTTACAGATACGAGACCGTCTTCAATCATGATCTTAGCCTCGGATCCAGTCTGGGCCAGTCCGGCCAGCTTCATAGCCTGCCCCAGTTTGATAAATTCATCTCTGATCGTAATTTCCATCTTTACGTAAAACCTGCCTGAAGACCGGTCAGTCAATCGAAATAAAATTCACCGGAAGAATCAGATAGCAGTACTCCTGCTTCTCACTGCTGTCTTCCCTCTTCTCCTCTACATCATTGCGGATAAAGCAGGGAGCCTTCTGACTCAGCAGATAGATGGTCACTTCCTCATCCGAAATCGCACGCAGTGCATCAATCAGAAATTTGGGATTGAATCCGATATTCAGATCTGATCCGCTCTTCTCGATTTCAATCACTTCATTCATGCTGCCCAGTGTCGTGTTGATCCGCAACTCCATATTCTCATCCCGGATCATCAGGATGATCGGCTTCTTATCATCTTCCTTCACCAGGAGCGTTGCACGGTCAATACAGCTTAAGAACTCCTGACGGTTAATCCGGATTCTGGTCTCATAATCCGTAGACAGCATCTGATCAATCCGGAAGTAATCACCCTCAATCAGTCTCGATACCACGAGAGACTCATCAATTTCAAATAATACATGCTTGTCAGTAAAGAAAATCTGAACCTGCTTGTCTGCGCTGCCGGTCAGAATCTTATTGATTTCATTCAGTGTCTTGCCGGGAATGATCACCTTTCTGTCCGGATACACCTCCGGCAGCTCAATTTTACGGATGGAAATTCTGTGCCCGTCCAGTGCGACGACACGGAGAGTATCTCCATGAATCTCCAGCAGCTCACCCGTCATCATCTTGTTGCTCTCATTCGAGGAAATGGAGAAGATTGTCTTCGTAATCATATCCCGCAGAGAGAGCTGTGAAAGCGTAATGCCTTCTCTTCTCTCAATTTCCGGCAGATAGGCAAAATCTGACCCATCGCGGCCAAGTATATTGAATCGGGCATTTTCACAGACAATGCTGACATGATCT
>JAFTFP010000283.1 GCA_017449485.1 Lachnospiraceae bacterium | reverse complement strand
CCATACAGCGCAGAAATGGATCCAGCTGATAAGTCCACAGATCCTGCCGGGTCGAACTGCCTCCGTCCACCAGAATGCAGCGGCCCTCAAACTGCATGACTATTCCGTCTCCCTGCCCCACATCCAGCATATGAACTCTCAGATCACGTCCATCCCGGATAAAAAGAATCAGGACGCAGCAGCACAGCCACATCAGCTGAACCGCCGCCGGAACTGCTGTTTTCTTCCACTCCTGGATCCCGATCAGCACCAGCAGCAGGAGGACATAGACGGCTGCGGCGGCAGCTGAGCAGGCTCCGGGGACACTGCGGCCGCCCGGAAGAAGCGAAACCATCAGACAGGCTCTGTGATAAAACAATAATATAAAATGTGCGGCCAGTGCTGCTGCACAGCCTGCACCCTCCAGTCCGAGGCTCCCCAGCAGCAAGGTCACGATGCCGCTGACCATGACCACACTCATCAGCGGAATCACAGCCAGGTTCAGTAAGATCGACGTGGTCGGGAAGAACCCGTAGATGGACAGTTGTACCGGCAGTGCTGCCAGCGGCACAGCCAGTCCCTTCAGAATCCGTCCGGACAGATACGGCATCAGCACGTAGACCCCCAGCACACAGCTGAAGGAAAACAGAAAACCGCTGTGCCGCAGATAAAGCGGCTGATCCAGAAGCAGCATGACGGCGGAAAGAGCCAGTGCTGTCGGCGGATCATAGGTGCGGTGAAGCTGCCTGGCAGCCAGGTTCATGCCGAACATGAAAAGCGCCCGGAAGGAGGATGGTGACATTCCGATCATCTTTCCGTAGCAGAGCATCAGACTGGCTGCAATCCCTGCGCAGACCAGCTCCAGCGCATTCTGAAGACGACGGAAGCGCCTTCTCTCCTGCCTGCTTTTAAAGCCCGCCCGGGACAACAGCAGGGCGCTGATCCGGCGCAGGAAGCGGTACAATCCCATGCCCATCAGCAGGATGTGCAGTCCGGATACAGCAACAATGTGGAGAATCCCGCCGTCGCGGTAGACTGCCTTCATCTCTCCGGACATGGCAGCTTTTTCGCCGAGCAGCATCGCCTTCAGAATGCCGGCATCCTCCTGTGTGCAGCACTGGTCCAGTACCGCGCCGAGACGGAGCCGGATCCGGCACAGTCCTTCGCCGAATCTGTCACAGTGACTTAGCCCGGATGAAGACAGAACGGCTGCATCACTCACTCTGAAGGCCGTTCTCAGAATCTGATAATAAAGGCGGCTGTCGAATTCGCCTGGATTGGCCGCTTCCTTAAAGGCATACAGACTGCCGGTCACACACACCCTGGCACCCATCGGAACCAGGCTCTCTTCTTCCGGCCTCAGCGCACACAGGACCTTCTGTCCGCGTGCGAGTATGATCTGCTCTCCTCCGGCCGGCTGGGCATTGGAAAGATGCCCCAGCGTGACCAGAAGAACCGGTTCATCCTCCTGGCTTTTCGTGTATGACCTGAACAGAACCGTGCCGCTCACCTGGACCTGCTCTCCGGAAAAGGAAGCATAGTCCGGCGCCGCAGGCGGCTCCAGAATCAGTGCAAGAAAGACAGCCGCTGTCAATAAAAGCGCCAGTGCGCACAGCGGTCTTCTCAATCGAATTACCTGTTATAGAAAGAGAAAATGAGTCAATTCCCGTTTCCCGCGGCCAGCGAATCATTCCGGCTGTAGGCGGCAGAGAGATCCATTGCCTCCATGAATTCGCGGTTTGTCTGTCCGTCTACGGAAATCTGGACCTTATTGACAGACGGAAGCTCCGTCAGAGAATTGACCAGAGAATACAGTGCCACCTGCGGCGTCACGCGATAGGGCTGGATCAGGAAGCTGCTGTCAAGATTGACATAGCAGACGCCGTCCCGCGTTGTGACGGACAGGATTTTCGTGTCGGCGTTCAGCGTCGGGTAGACGCCCTGTGAAATCGGCCCCTTCAGAATCGCTTCGGTCACGACACGCTCAATGGATACGTTGCTGTTATAAACAATTGTGCGGTAGGTATCTACCAGGCGGTCTCCTGTCTCACTGGCAAAATACAGATGAAGACGGATCCGCTCATAACCCTCCAGCTCATTTCCCGAGTTAAAGATAAACTGCTTCTCATTCATTGCCCCGACGGGCATTCTGTCCGGTCCTGTAAGCGCCTCTCCGCTCACCAGGAAGCAGACCTCCTCGATCTCCGGAATCTGACAGAGCGTGCTGACCAGTGCCGCACGGACCAGAATCTCATGGGTCTGTTCCAACGCATAGTATCCTTCTGAAAGATTCAGCGTCAGTACACTTTCCTGAATACTTTCATCAAGAATCGTAAAGCCGTTGATGGCCGTGAAATATCCGACCTCATCCGTCGAAGCCGACATCTGCTCGATCAGCTCCTGTACAAGCACCGCAGGATCCGTTGTCAGAGTCCGGTATTCAACCGGGCAGATGGTCGTATCCGCCTTATTGACATAATAGATCCGATACAGATTTCCTTCCCTGCTGCCCTTCCCGGCACTGCGGCCAAGCTGCGCACAGCCGGTGAGCAGGCAGACAAGCAGAACTGTCATGATCAGAATCCGTCGTCGGTTCATACTGTTTTTCATACCTTTCTTCCGGAGATGGCCGCGTTGCTGAGCGCCTGTCCCGATCCGGCCGAATACGACAGCGGCACGCGCATGATGAAGGAGGAGCCTTCTCCTTCCTTCGATTCCACCTCAATGGATCCTCTGTGCAGCAGCACAGTGCTGCGCACAATGGAAAGTCCGAGTCCTGTTCCGCCGATCTCTCTGGATCTGGATTTATCAACCCGGTAGAAGCGCTCGAAGATCTGACTCACCGCCTCCTCCGGAATACCGATGCCGGTATCCTGAACGGTCAGAATAAATTCCTTATGATCCGCGTCCAGTGTGACGGTTACGGTTCCATGGTCCTTGTTGTACTTGACGGCATTCTCGATCAGGTTGGTGAAGGCCATTGTCATCTTCACCTCGTCAATTTCT
>JAFTFP010000282.1 GCA_017449485.1 Lachnospiraceae bacterium | reverse complement strand
GGCTGTTCTGCGCGGCCGGATTCCTGCGCTGAAATTCCTCTTCATTTGACTCATACATGGCCATCAGGGACTTCTGTTCTTTCTCATCCACAGCCCAATATCCGACCAGCAGCATAGCAATCAGCGCCGTCGTAGCTTCCGTCAGCTCCTGTTCATCCAACGGCACAACAGGATCCAGATGTCTGACATAGTCTGTAGAAGCATAGTTTCTGAAAATATTGTGAAGATTTGTCGGAACCTTATACTGATATTCTGTGCCCAGCAGGCTCACGATTTCAAGGAGCTCCGCGTAGGCATACGACGTCGCCTTTTTGAAATGGTCTGCCAGATATTCCTTTCTGACAGCATAGCATTTTTTCGCCTTTTCCTTCATGTCCAGATGACTGTATGCATCACCTCTGATTTTCCAATAAAGGTGCTCTGTCGGATCTGAGCAGTAGGGCAGATGGCCGTGCAGTCTCAGCAGTTCATCCGCTGCATCAAGAAAACCAAGCGCATACAGGTTCGCCTGCGGAGACTCCATCCCGGCAAGAATATCGCCGGCGCGGCGCAGCACACTTGCACAGGGATAATAGTCGCCGCTCTCCCGCGCAATCCTGAGACCGAGCTGATACTGCTCCTGCAGAACTTTCAGGGCACGGATCCGGTGCGGCAGCTCGTAAGATCTGGCCAGCACCTCTGTCAGATCATTCAGCGCGTCCTTCAGCCTGCGCAGATTCCGCAGGTTCTTCTGCTCCTCATACAGCTTCCTGGTCAGATCCACATTTTCCTCCAGGAGCCGCAGCGCTTCCCGGTTGTTTTCCAGTCCGCCCATGTTCAGCCTGCATTCTGCAAGGCTGTTTCCGCTGAGCATCAGATCTCGTCGAATCCCGGCCGAATTCTTTCTTTCAAAAAGTTCTTTCTGAATGGCTCTGCCTTTTTCATAATAATCCAGTGCTTCTTTCTGGATCGAATAGAAGACACCTGTTATACCGCTGCAGGCTTCTCCCATCCGGATATAACAGTACGCCCGGTCTGCCTCTCTCAGATCGCGCTGACCTTCATCTTCTGCAGCTTTCTCATAAGCTTTCGCTGCCTCTGTAAAACAGCGGATCGCATGATCATTGCGGTTAAACTGACTGCTGTCATAGGTGCGGCCCTCCTCATACCAGAGAAGTCCCAGCAGATGATAATCATCGGGCGTGAGCTGTTCTTTCGGGATCCGGTAAAGATATTGTCTTGCTCTCTCATAATAAGGCCTTACCGCCTCGGCTGCTTCTTCTCCCTTATCGATGTAGGTGATGGTTCTCCCCAGATACCTGCTTGCCCGGGAAAGAACACGGCAGCCTACCCCCGCAGTCCTTTCCAGAAGAGAGAAGTTCTTTTCAAGGATCCTGCCCAGAATCCGGTTGTCGTGTTTTCCGGTTGGAAACTGCTCATACAGGTACAGCCCTGTAAAACGAATCAGCGCGCCTCTTTCAGGAAGCTTCTCCGCCTGATCCAGGATAGAAAGATAGTAAGCACCTTCATCGCTGCGGCAGACTTCATAGACCCTGCGGGCCGCGCTCTCCAGCAGCTTCTTCTGTTGTTCTGAGGCTCTGTGCTCATCTTCGGCTTCCGGATCCAGCGTTGAAGAAAGATAGCGCAGAAACTTCTCCGTGTCCCGGGTCATCAGCACATGATAGATCATCTCTGTCCTGCGGACCGGGTCCTCCTCCGGCTCCCGCTCAAAGCCGGCAGCCAGTTCTGCGTGCAGCGCCTGCGTATCCCCGCATTGTGCAAGAATTCCTTCCCGCATGCTTTTATGCATGAAATCAAACCGGCCGTCCTCGCGCTGAATAAAGCTGTCGCTCATGTAATGAACGAAATGAATAAAGTCCAGCGTGTTGAAGGTATCCGGCAGTACAGCCTGCAGGTCCGCCATCCGCAGACCGGACCTCGAGACAGCAAGAAGCCCAGAAATCTTTTCAATCAGCTCTTTGTTGATGCGCTCCGCCGCAACAGAAAAGACAGCCGCGGCAAGGCTTCCGAGTTCCTCCGGCGCTTTTTCTACGATCTGACATTGATATTCGGTGATGGCATCCATGCCGTCTCCGCTTAGAATAATCGAACTGAAGTCCTTCCGGTCCATCATCAGCAGCCGTGTGAGCAGCTGCGTCAGATACAGCGGATTATCTGCTGACGTCTTTTCCAGCATTCTCCGGATGACATCTCTGCTGATCTCCCGGCGTCTTGACGAGAGCATACCGGTGATAATTTCCTCCTGCTCGGCCCGGTTCATGGGCTGGAGCGTTTCATAGCCATGCACGCCGGCGGAAAAATCTGTCAGACAGGTCACGACCATCCGGACATTTTTTCCCAGTGTCTTCGGTATAAAGGCCAGTTCGTCTGACAATCCATCCGGGAAAAGCTGATCTGCTGCATCAATCAGAAAATACACAGGGGAAACAGCAGCCGCATTCATCTCGCGGCACAGACTCTCCAGATACTGAAGCCACTCTTTCTCCTCCTGAAACTCTGTGTCCGGGGAGGAAAATGAAAGACGCTTTTCCAGCTCCACACACATGCTCTTCACAAGAGAGAGCGCGGTACTGCTCTGAAGCGTCAGGCAGCTGATGTAGGGAACTGCGTCCTGGCCCAACTGCCTGAGCTTCATCGCAATCGCACTTAAAAGCGCGCTTTTCCCGCTGCCGGCGGCTCCTTTGATCACCAGCAGAGGCTGCTCCTGCATAATCTTTTCCACCAGCCTGTCGCGCAGACCAGTCCTGGCCCGGAAAAGCTCATTTTTCTCGCGGACAAAGCTGTCGTGCCGCAGCCGCTCCCGCTCTTCTTCAGAGAGTGCTTCATATTGCTCCCACTGAGGCAGCAGCATCTGACGCACATCTTCAGTCACCATGGCACAGAATTGATCGATTCCCTCCGCCGTGCCGGATTCAGTTGAAAGTGTATAGTGTTTTACGCGCCCACCGGTCAGATTGTTGATCCGGTGCTTCAGCGCCGCCAGTTTTTCTTCATGCTCCGGGTCCTCGGCCTGATAATCTG
Organism: Lachnospiraceae bacterium; assembly: GCA_017449485.1. Taxonomy (GTDB): domain Bacteria; phylum Bacillota; class Clostridia; order Lachnospirales; family Lachnospiraceae; genus CAG-791. The sequence goes on along the minus strand of JAFTFP010000282.1, from coordinate 25,233 downwards.
CGGGCACTTCCCCTTCCATGTCCCGGAAATAGAAAAGTGTATTGTCCAGATGTGCATCGCTTCCCAGGGCGCCGTACTCAATTTCCAGCGCCGTGACGCTCATCTTCAGTGACTCCAGCTGCAGCTGTTTGCGCTCCGCAGCATCCCTGATCAGATCCTCCGAGGGAATCCAGCCATAGCGCTCCCCCAGGATTACAATCATCGGCCGCTGGCAGCGGTCGATCTCGTCCAGACAGACATCCAGCACCTTGCGGGAGCCCTCTTCCGACTCCAGATCAGACGTGTCGATGCCCCACCGCAGATCGCAGAAGGAAACAGTCTGTCCGTACTGCTCCGCCGTCGCATTTAAGAGAGGCAGGACCCGGGTCTGCAGCGCGTCGCGCTCCAGCTGCATATCACGAAAGGTACTGGAAACAAAGATTGTATTCATACTTCAGGCTCTCCATTGAACATCTGCTGTCATGTCTGCCGCATCATCCAGACCGGCACAGGTCCTCTGCCAGCCTGGCAAAATCTGTTTTTACGGCGCGTATCTCGCGCGCTCATATTCTGTGTGAAAGGCCTCGGGATCCGGCAGGGATGACAAGTCCGCGCCCCGCTCGATCTCCGCAGGCGTCTCGAACTGCATCGGCGCCTCCTGCCGGGCGCGGCGGATCGTCCGCCGGTACTTTCTCCGGATCCGCTCCTTCTCTGTCCGCGGCGGAAGAAGATCAGCCGCCCGCTGTGCGATCCGGGCCATCCGGTCATTCTCAGGCTCCAGCGACACAGAAATATCTCCGTTCTCCTCCTCCCGCGCCCGGTAAATCCGGAGGGTCCGCCGGATGGATAGGATGACTCCCCAGACGGCCGCGCCGAGAATGGCAAAGCCGATGGCATAAAAGATTCCGTCCAGGAGCTTCTGCAGCCAGACCGGCGGCTCCCAGGTCTCTCCCTCTCCCATCAGATCCTCCGGCATCCCGCCGGGTCCTGCGGCCGGGAAGAAGTTTTCCATCTCTTCCTGAGTAAACAGCGCCTCCTGCTCCGCCTGCGGTTTTTCCGTCAGGTAGATGCGCCTTCCACCCAGTGCCGCAGACAGGAGTGCTGTGCACAGCATCACCCCGATCAGTCCGCCGGTGACGGCAAGGCCGATCCGCCGGATGCGTCCGGCCGGCACGTTTTCCAGGCCGTGATGCGCTTCAATATAATCCTGCAGTGCACAGACGCGATGATAGACCAGACAGCACAGCGCATAGAGAATGGCACACAGCAGAATCTCATCGCAGAGCACTGCGTTGTGCTGAAACAGCGCAGCAATATAAAGAATGGCCGGGAAAGCCAGCCAGTACAGCACCGGCCGCAGAAACAGGAACGAAGGCTCCTGCCAGTCCGGATCATTTTCCCGGACCGCCCGCCGCCGGCTGTTCTCGGAAACCCGAAACCGGAAGGTATCCATCATAAACAGAACTGAGATGATCAGCAGCAGAATCCGGTCTACACCGCCGGTAAGGAAAAACAGGGCTGCCAGAATGGCGCCGCAGATGGCAAGAAAGGCCGCCGGCGAGCGGAATTTCCGTTCCGAGAGGCGCACGATGATGCAGACCGGGATCAGCCAGAGCCCCGTCAGGAAATGCTGTCTCGTCACGCCCGCATCCAACACGGCGATCACCGGGTGTTTCCGATCCTCCTGGGAGCCATAGTAATAAATCCACTGGGCCAGAAACGGCAGCAGCGGTGTGAAAAGAAAAGGAATATGCAGATACTCTGACAAGGCACGCAGAAACCGGAAGCCCCGTCCATCATCCTGTGTTCGCATTTCTCTCCTGTTCATCAGACTTCTTATGTTCTTACTGCCAGCGCCGGCAGGACGCTCACTCCACCGGCCGCCGCGGGCAGCTTTTTTTTCTCATACTCCGCCCGGTCCCGGCAGGGAACCACGACAAGAATCTTTTCAGGTCCGGCACCCGTTCGTTTCCCACGGCGCTGAAGCATCCTGGCAAGCTGGTTCACCAGTGCCGCATCCGCATTTTTCGTAATCAGCACCGGAATGGTTCCCGCTCCGGTACCTGCTGTTTTCTGCAGCGCGGTTTCCATCAGCTGCACAGCAGAATTCTTTTCCATTTCCGTAAAGTCTTCCGTGAAAAACCGCATCACCTCTGTGATCCGGTTTCCGTTAAAGGCCGTTCCGCCCGGATGCGGGAGCGCACCAGGATGCTTCTTCAGTTCCTCTGTGGAAAACTGCACACCTGTGATCAATTCAGTCGGCTGATTTTTCCGCACCAGCGCCGCATACAATGTCGCCGCGATAGAGATGCTCTGCTCGATCTCCTCGGGTTGACGCCGCACGCCTTCGTCCTCTAAATCCAGCAAAATCCGGATCTGCTCCGAGACGGGTGCGGCATAAGTGTTGACCATCAGCTGGCCGGCTCGGGCGCTGGCCTTCCAGTTCACATTCTTCATCGGATCCGTCGTCTGATATTCCCGGATCGAAGAGAAAGCGAAGGGATCCTCATAGACCCGCCGCATGCTCTGCTTCTCGCCCTGCAGCACCTCGGCGGCGCGCAGAATGCCCGACACATCGGCCCGGGCCGGATAGACATACAGATCCTGCTCCGGGTCCGGCAGATCGGAGAGGAAAACGCTCTTAAAAAAGAGGCCCGGCGAGACGCAGGAAATATGGCTGATGCGGTAGCGGCCGCGCTGCACGCCGGTCAGATGGTACGTTCTGTAGATCTTCTCCATGCCCCGAAGCGAAAACACATCGCGCTTATAGACATAGTCGCTGATCATCGTATTTTCCGCGTCCAGAAACAGCAGCCCCTTCGGCACGCGGAAGGCCACCTCCATCGCCGCAACCGGCAGACGCTTGTGGTTTTCCACCGTCTCGATCAGCTCCGTCTCTTCGCCGGCACAGATGCTCTCCCGGCCGAACTCGACGCCGATCCGCACCCCGCGGCTCCATATTCTGCTGTACAGACGTGCTGCCAGGTAGAGAAGGACTCCGGTCAGCACCAGAAACAGCAGCGTCATCTTCTGCCCCAGTCCTCCGTCGGCACCGGGACGCTGTGCAGCAGATCCCGGACCTTCTGTGTCTTCTCCTGATCCGTCAGTTCTTCAGAAAGCCAGCGGTGTGCCAGCACCGGCACGGCGACGACTTTAATATCCTCCGGCACGACATAGTCCCGGCCCTGCACCAGCGCATAGCCCTGGCTGGCGCGCAGCAGTGCCAATGTTCCGCGGGGACTCACGCCGCTCACGGCGGACTCGGAAAGGTCTGTCTCATCGCGGCGGCGGTTCCGCGTCTCCTGCAGAAGTCTGGCGATATAGTCGCGCAGATCCGCATGTACATAGACCTCCCGGCAGCACTGACGCAGCTGTCTTATTTCCTCCGCGGAGGTCACCGGCGTAATCTCCTGCAGCGGCTCGTCCTGAATATAGCGGTCGATCATTTCCTTTTCTTCGGTCAGATTCATCCGGCCCATCCGGATTTTCATCAGGAACCGGTCCAGCTGCGCCTCAGGCAGCGGGAAGCAGCCGATGGTCTCCACCGGATTCTGCGTGGCAATGACGACGAAAGGCTCTTCCAGCGGCGTGGTCTCTCCATCCACCGTCACCTGCTTCTCCGCCATGCACTCCAGGAGGGCCGACTGCGTCCTGGGCGTCGCGCGGTTGATCTCATCGGCCAGCAGCAGATTGGAGAAAACCGGGCCCTTCCGGAAGACAAATTCTCCCTGACCCTGATGGAAATAGTGAATGCCGGTCACGTCGCCCGGCAGCAGATCCGGCGTAAACTGGATCCGTCCGAAGGACAGGTCCATGGATGCTGCAAGGGTTCTCGCAAGCAAGGTCTTGCCCGTTCCGGGCACATCTTCGAGCAAAACGTGGCCCTGGGCCGCAATCGCTGTCAGCAGGAGGGTGACCACCTCCTCTTTGCCGACCAGCACCTTCGCGGTGTTCTCCTTTACTCTGGCAATCGCCTGCTGTGCCTGTTCCATTCTTTCCGGCATCTTTTTCTCCTCCGCTTTATGTCTTCTGTTCCTGAGATGATCAGTAGTCCAGATACGCGCCGCGCATGGGACTGGCTGCGTGCTCCGCGAAGAGCCGCAGGACGCCCCGCTTATATTTCATCTCCCGAGGCTGCCAGCTGCTGCGCCGCTGTCTTAAGATTTCATCCATCTCCTCAGGCGTTTTCCGCTCGCCCCGGATGCCGACCAGATTTAAGGTTCGGGCCTGCACATCCAGTTCAATCAGATCGCCCTCCTCCACCAGCGCAATGGGGCCGCCTGCTGCCGCTTCCGGCGAGCAGTGACCGATCACCGGGCCTGTCGAAGCGCCGGAAAACCGCCCGTCTGTGATCAAGGCGATGCTGCGCCCCAGCTCCTTGTCTGAGCTGATCGCTTCCGAGGTATAGAACATTTCCGGCATGCCGCTGCCCTTGGGTCCTTCGTAGCGGATCAGCACCGCATCGCCCGGCTCTACGTTGTGATGCAGCACCGCGTCCAGGCATTCCTCCTCTGAATCAAAGGGGCGGGCCCGCAGCACGGCGTGGAACATCTCCCGGGGACAGGCTGTGTGTTTGATGACGGCCCCCTCCGGCGCCAGATTGCCCTTCAGCACAGCGATGCTGCCGTCTGTCCCGATGGCCCGTTCATATGGCCGGATGATATCTACTCTCTTCAGGCCGTCCGGATAGCCCAGCTTTTCAAGGGTTGCCGCATGTCGCCGGTTAAAATCCGAAAGGCGCTTTTCACAGCGCTCATAAAAACCGTTTTCTTTCAGGTCGGCCAGATTTTGCCCCAGGGTCCTGCCGGTGACCGTCATGACATCCAGGTACAGGTGGTCCCGGATCTCTTCCATGATGGCCGGCACGCCGCCCGCATAATAGAAGACCTCTGCGGGCCATTTCCCCGCCGGCCGCACGTCCAGCAGATAGCGGGCGCCGCGATGCAGCCGGTCGAAGGTCTCGCCGGTGATCTCGATTCCCAGCTCATGTGCAATCGCCGGCAGATGCAGCAGGCAGTTGGTCGATCCGGACACAGCAGCGTGTACCAGAATCGCATTCTCGAAACTCTCCGGTGTGAGCAGCACGGAGGGCCGCATCGCCTCCTGGCCTGCCATCTCCACGGCGCGCTGGCCGGCGCGGCAGGCATATTCAATCAGATCCGGGCTCGACGAGGGCATCAGCGCACTGCCGGGCAGCGAGAGACCCAGGGCCTCCGCCATGATCTGCATGGTGGAAGCGGTCCCGATGAAGGAGCAGGCGCCGCACCCCGGACAGGCATTGCGTTTGGCCCAGTTCAGCTTCTCCTCCGGGATTTCTCCCCGCTCATACTGGGCGCTGTACATGCCCAGCTGCTCCAGCGTGAGCAGCTCCGGGCCGGCGCTCATGGTGCCGCCCGCGACAAAAACCGACGGAATGTCGACGCGCAGCATGCCGATCAGATTGCCCGGTGCGCCTTTGTCGCAGCTGGCGAGGAACACGCCCGCGTCAAAAGGCGTCGCATTGGCCTGAATCTCGATCATGTTGGCGATCATCTCGCGGCTGGCCAGTGAGTAGTTGATTCCGTCCGTTCCCTGGCTCTCGCCGTCACACATATCCGTGCAGAAGTAACGGGCGCCATAGCCGCCGGCTTCGCGCACACCGCGGCGGACCGCCTCCACCAGGCGGTCCAGGTGGCCGCTGCCGGGATGGCTGTCACCGAAGGTGCTCTCGATAAAGATCTGCGGCTTTTCAAGATCCTCCGGCGCCCAGCCGGTGCCGATCCGGAGCGGATCCAGCTCCGGAGAAAGCGCTCTCATCTGCTGACTGATCAGTGTCATTGTTTTCTCCATTTCATGGTCTGTGACGGCTCTTGATAACGGCCTGTTCTCAGTGCTGAACGCTTCCCATCATTTCGGCCATCATTCTGCCGAAGACCGGTCCCATATATTTCACAAATTCTGCCATCAGCGCGTGATCATAGTTCTCCCGCACACGGGTATCCGCATCGATGATCAGAGTCTTCTCAGCGCCTTCCGCGCTGGCCGGCCAGGCCGGAATCGAATCATTATCCGGGCAGCCTGTGCGGGCAAAGGCCATAACCGACTCATAGCACTGCTTCTGAATCCGCTCAGAGAGTCCCTCCTCCTGCGGACCGTGAGGATATTCCACCAGATCGATATTATTGAAGACATACGGAATGTCGGCGCAGTGCCACGGCGTTCCGCCGCCGTACACCGGCTGATCCATGTTGAACATATAGGACCAAGTGCAGTCATTGAGCCTGCTCCGCACGGCAATGTACTCGATCTCCGGTGCCCGGAACATGAAGTCCAGACGGAGCAGATCAATCAGCCTGCGCTCCGGATAAGCCTCTTTATACAGCGGAATCAGAACCTCCGCGCCTTCCTCGCCGAGCATCTCCCGGATCTTCTGGATCTGCTCTTCTTCGCTGAGCTCCATGCCCTGCCAGGGCGCCGGCATGAAGGAGGTGAATTCGCCGTAGACGCTGCCGACCAGCAGCGGAATATTCTTTGTCTCCTCCCGGAAGCCATTGGCCACCGGCTCGCCCTTATAGAAGGCATTCGGATGCGGCGCGCCGCCCACGTACTTGCCGGCCGCCTGCAGCGCAGGTCTGATTTTTACATAAGCCTTCGCGAGGTCGCGGTAGTCGGCCTGCTCCAGCGCCTTCACGCCTTTTGCTCCGTCCGCGATATCTGCCTCGGGCACACCCAGCTCCCGCATCAGTGCCTCGGCCAGATCTTTTCCGCTGCCCACTGCATCCGCCAGCACCGGGCCGATGACGCCGCTCATCACATAGCCTTTCGCGTACAGGCCGTCCGCCGCGGGAGACTGCAGAAGTGTGGTCACCTTGGCTCCGCCGCCGGACTGACCAAAGACCGTTACGTTATCCGGATCTCCGCCGAAGGCGGCAATATTCTGCCGGACCCAGCGCAGCGCCGCGATTATATCATCCCCGCCCGCATTGCCGGAGTTGGCGTATTCCTCGCCGTAATCAGACAGGTCAAAATATCCCAGTATGTTCAGTCTATGGTTGACCGAGACGACAACCACGTCTCCGGCCCGGCTCATGTTCGCGCCGTCGTAGGCGATGTGCTCAATGGAGGAGCCAGCCTCGTATCCGCCGCCGTGCAGCCAGAAAAGCACCGGGCGCTTTCCGTCATCTGCGGCGGGCGTCCAGACATTCAGATTCAGACAGTCCTCATCCATCGGCCAGAAGCGGTGCGGAACATTGAGCTCACCGTTCGGCCGGTCGTTGGTCAGCAGCGGACATACATAGCCGTAGTTGGAAGCATCGAAGACACCCTGAATCTCGTCCGGCTCCTCCGGCGCATGGAAGCGCTGTGCCTTCGCGTACGGAATCCCTTTGAAGATCAGAAGGCCGTCATGCGCATAGCCCTTCACCATGCCCTTCGCGGTCTTTACCAGTGCTGTCGTCTTGTCGCATTGAAAAGTATGTGTCATAGAAACCCCCTTGCTGTGATGTAAGAAATGCAGTTTACCTTCTTTTCATCATACCATTTACAGGCGGTTGAAAACAGAGATTATCTTTCCTAAAATGAGACGCAGGAATGAAACGAAGGAACAGCTGCCAGGGCGGCACAGACCGTCCGCAGGTGCGGCATAAGGCAGAGCGGAGGGCTCTAAGCAATGATACGAATCACAACAGGAAATATGATGCATGTCCACGGCGCACTCGGCACAGGGACCGACTACACTGTGCGTCTGTCTGTCCGGATGACTGATCCGGTGGATCTTACAATCCTTGAGAGCGCGCTGCGCAAGACACAGCAGTCCTTCCCGGCCTTCTGCATCCGGCTGCGGGCAGGCGCAGATGCGTACTATTACGATGAAAATCCGCTTCCGGTGGTGCTGCTACATCAGTCAGAAAAGAGCTGTCTGAACTGTGAAAAGACCAACTATCATCTCTGGACTGTCTGTGCCGATGAGGACTGGATCCATCTGGATATTTTCCACGGCATGACGGACGGCACCGGCATGTATCAGATCCTCGCGACACTTTTATATTATTACTGCGCGGAGCGCTATGGCATCCCGCCGCAAGAGGATCTGAATACCACTGCTCACCCGGCCGGCGCCGGGCGCCGCACAGACCCGCAGGACACGCTCTCGCCGGACGCCCTTCCCGCAGATCTTCTGCGAATTGCGCCGAAACCGGTCGGAAATGCCTTCACACTCGAAACAGACGGCGGACTGACCTCTCAGAACTATGCCGTGATCCGGGATATCGAGATCCCGGAGGACGCGTTCGTCCGCTTCACCTCCGCCCACGATGCAAGTCCCGGCACAATGGTCTCTCTTCTGCTGGCCCGCGCCATCGACGATCTGTATCCCGACCGGGAGAAAAAGATTATCAGCGCTTATGTTGTCAACGCCCGGCCGATGCTGCAGGCGCAGGAGACACTGGCCAACTGTCTGAGCATGGCCTTCTTCCCCTACGAAGACAGGATCAAAGCGATGCCTCTGACAGAGCAGTGTACAGTTTACCGCGGAATGACCTTCCTGCAGAGCGACCCGGGCTGCGTTCTGCCGTCCGTCGCGGGCAGCGCGGAGGCCGTCCGTACCGCAGCTGCGGCAGCACCGACAATCGAAGAAAAGAAAAAGACCTTCTCCGCCATGTTTAACGGCGGAGAAGGTCTGATCACCTATCTGGTCAGTTACACAGGAAAATGGCGGTATGCCGACATCGGAAATCATATCCGGGAATTCTGGACTCATGCCCCGAACACCTTCGGCCTGACCGTACAGATCGGTGCCGCGGGCGGGAAGATCTTCCTCTCCATCCAACAGCGGTTTAAAGAGGACTCGATCTGCCGCGCCTTCCTCTCCCAGCTTGAGCAGAACGACATTCCCTATGTCGTCCGCCGCGAGATGAGGAGCGATGTCGCTTCTTTTACCACTGACTGTGAATAATCTGGCGCAGTCTTGTGTCGTAGAGAATCTGCACAGCCTCCATCTGTGCCTTTGAGAGCGGCGCCAGTTCGGCGGCGCAGATATTGTTCTGCAGCTGCTCTGCCCGGCTCGCGCCCGGAATGACCACGCTGACCTCCGGGTGCATCAGAATCCAGCGGATCGCAATCGGCGCCAGCTTGTCCGTGCCGAAGATCTTCTTGAGCTCTTCCGCGCAGTCAATACCCAGATCATACGGAACGCCCGAGAAAGTCTCGCCTTTGTCAAAAGACGCGCCCTCCCGATTGAAGCTGCGGTGATCCTTTTCGCCGAAGGTTGTCTCTTTCGTAAATTTCCCGGTGAGAATACCGCTCGCCAGCGGCACGCGGGCGATGATGCCCACATTCTTAGCCGCCGCAGCCGGGAACAGCTCATCCAGCGGTTTCAGACGGAACATGTTGAAGATGACTTCCATTGCGGAAATATCATAATCCAGCGCCTGAAGGCCCTCGGAAGTCTTCTCGATACTGACGCCGTAATCCGCGATATTGCCAGCCTTCTTCTGCCGATCCAGCTCGGCAAAAATATCATCTCTTGCAAAAACCGGTGTCGGCGGGCAGTGCAGCAGGATCATATCCAGCCGCTCTCTCTTCAGGCGCTTTAAGCTTTCCTGAATAAAGCCGGCGACAGCTTCAGGGGTGTACATTTCCGCTGTGTGGGGTTTGAGCTGTCTGCCGCACTTGGTCGTGACATAAAAGCGGTCCGGGTGCTCTGCCATATAATCGCCGATCGCCTTCTCGCTCTCGCCGCCGTTATAGACGTCCGCGGTGTCGATAAAGTTGATGCCGGCTTCATCTGCCGCCGCAAGAATCCGCATGGCCTCCTCGCGGTTGAACGGTTTGCCCCAGACAGTTCCCAGCTGCCAAGTGCCCAGACCGATCTCGGTCACGTATTTTCCAGTTTTGCCGAATAATCTCTTCTCCATTGCATCCTCCTGTGAGTCCATACCGCGCAGTACCCTTATGCCGGGCGGTTTTCTGAGCGGTCTTATCGGTTAAATGACTTCTCACATCAGTATATACATTTTGCGCAATTTAGTCGATATGGATTGCTTCGCCGGGATTCAGTACGCGGGCCGGGATCTGCTGTTCCTTACAGGCCTCGACAAAAGGCTCCGGATCCTGCACAAGTGCAGGGAAAGTTCCGTAGTGCATCGGAATTACAAGGCCTGGCCGGATCATCCCGGCTGCCCTCGCCGCATCGTCCGGTCCCATCGTGTAGACATCTCCGATCGGCGTCAGCAGCACGTCGATCTTCTCCTCTGCAAGCAGTTCGAAATCCTTCGTCAGAGCCGTGTCACCCAGATGACAGATCTTCTTCCCGCCGATCGTAATCACAAAGCCACAGGCGAGTGCACCGGGCACACCGCTGCCATGGATCGCGGGGATCAGCTTCACACTCCCGAACGGCAGACGGAGTGTCCCGCCCAGATTACAGGAAAGACAAGAAAAGCCGGCAAACAGAGCGCTGCCGATCTCGACCGGTGTGATGATCTTCGCACCGGTGCGCTCTGCAATCGCGGGCGTATCCCCCACATGATCTCCATGCCCGTGCGTCACCAGAATATAGTCCGCATCAACCTCATCTGCCGAAGCCGCTGCCATGGCGTTTCCCGAAAGATAGGGATCCGTCAGCAGCGCAGTCTTTCCATCCGTGATGCCGAAACACGCATGTCCGTAAAATGTGATTGTAACCATTTCTCCTCCTTTCCGGTTCCTGTCTGCAGGAATGCCTGAAGGAATGGCTGCAGACAACATCAGTTTCCGAGTGTCAGGTCGAACAGTTCCAGTCCGCCGCTCTCATCAATCCGCAGGACTGCTTCATACAGGCCGTCCTCCGGTTTTTCCTCCGGAAGAATAATCTGTGCTTCAACCATCTGTGTGCCTGCGCCTGTCGTCTTCGGAATTTCCAGACTTCCTGCTTCCTTTCCATTCAGCAGCAGGGTAATCCGGCCGCTTCCGGCTGCCGTGACACGAACACACCGGTAAGGATGCTCCGCATTGAAATAGCGGAAAACTGCTTCGCACCCTTCGCTCAGGTTTGTCAGCTTCTCGAGATACGGCTCTCCCTCCTCAGACAGTCCGATAAAGCATCCGCCGCGGACGCTGCAAGCCTCATATCCCTTCACCGTCTCACCGGGTCCGAAGGGATCGCCCACGCCCTGGGAGGTCATCTTCACCTCCGGGATCGAGCCGTCCGGCAGAATTCGGATCTTCTCAATACACAGCCTTCTGTTGAGCTTGTCTCCGCGGCTGCAGCGGTGATAGAAGACATACCACTGGCCGTTTACGCATTCGATCGACCCGTGGTTGTTCCAGCTGGCCGGGTCGCATTCCTGATTGTTGATGATCACGCCGCGGTACGTGAAGGGACCGAGCGGCGACTTGCCTGTCGCGTAGGACAGAGAGGTCGGCTTTCCGTATGCGATACTGGCATAGACGTAATAGTAGGTATCCCCTATTTTCCGCATGGACGAGCCTTCGTGGAAGAAATGTTCCTCCTCCGTGACCAGGTTATCAGTGATGCTCGATTCATCCAGCGTCACCATGTCGTCCGCGAGCTTCGCGCCGTGTGAAAACAGCTGGCCCCAGTAATAATATGCCTGACCATCGTCATCGATAAAGATGGCCGGATCGATCCCGCCGATCGGCAGCTGCTTCCAGTCCTTAAAAGGTCCCTCCGGGCGGTCGGAGACCGCCACACCCTCCGTGTCATCCGACATGCAGAAATACAGATAATACTTTCCGTCTCTCTCCAGACAGTCCGGCGCGAACAGCAGGCTGGGCTTCGGTCCGTTGTCCGGATTCTCGAAGGCCGCCTTGTCATCCGCATAATCCGTAAGCATCTTCAGGACGAACGGTGTCGGATGACTCCAGTCAATCCCGGGATAATGCGGATAGTTCGGGTTGTTGCACCACGGAATATCCTTTCCGTCAAGAGACTTCTCATGTACCGTCCAGTTCTTTAAATCCGGCGTCGAAGCCACATGATATTCCTCACTGCAGTACAGCTCATCATGGGCATCGAAGCTGCCATAGACATAAAGCTTCCCGTCCGGCATCACATGTGCCTCGCTGTCCGGGATATGCACATCCAGCGGAAGAATGGGGTTGCGCTGATTCTGAATTGTTCTGGGAAAACTGTCGTCGCCCTTGGCCATGTTTCTACCCATGTTGATCCTCCTTGTACCTGTCTTTCTCTATTCTACTGCTTTGCGTTTCAGGATTACCCCTCCTGGCTGCACAGCTTCACCGTCAGTCCGAAGAGCAGCGGAAAGACTGCGCACCCGACCACATAGGCAAAGAGGAAAGTCATCGGGAAGGAACCCAGAAAAGCGAAAATCAGTTCTTTCTTAAAGCCCATCTCCGAGAACATGACCAGAAAGCTCATCGCCGCGGTCATAATGAAGACAATCGCCAGCATGCGCAGGAAATAGAACACCTTGCTGTTCTCATCCTTCACAAAGCGGGACGCAAAAGCATTCCCCACCTTGACCAGCGGAATATAGCTGCCCAGGGTGAAGTTGATGCCGAAGGCCGGCACCAGTCCCATGCAGAAGCTGTTGAAGGAAAGGTCTCCCTGAACCGCCTTCACAAACAAGGTGAGGGCTGCGCTGAAGACCAGCGAGAAGACTGTGTTGAATACGATACCAAACTGTGACTTTTTTAACATAGATCTCTGCCTTTCTTTCCTGTTCTCTGATTCAGTTTTCGATAACCCTGATTTCTTCCGGAACCTTCACGTCATACACCGGCCTGCCGTTTTCTCTGTGCGCCTCCACACAGATCATGCCATGCGGCGTCTCATAGCTGCACGTAAAGCTGTTCATGTTCTCCGGCAGGTACGGATGGATCCGCACGGCGGCAAAACCCGGCTCCGCGGGCTCGATCCCGGCGATGCCATTGTAGTACCACTCAATGATATGCCCCATCATATCGTGGCAGTGGCTGCGGGGGTTCTTCTCCCAGTACTCGCCCAGCGTCGTCTCGCCGTCCAGAATGAACGCGTAATAGCTCGGATGCTCCTCTCTCACAATATACTGTGCAATCAGATCATTCATGCCGTACCGGCGCGCTGTCTGGATGATATAGGGCATTCCCACCTCACCGGATACCAGTGCTCCGCGCGACGTGAGTGCTTCGCGGAAGGCCTCCGCCACGTCCTGCACCTTGTCCTCCGGCACCATGCCGAAATACAGCGGAAGGGCCTGGGATGCCTGAGTGAGCGAAACGGCGGCCTGACTATCCTTCTGGTCGGATTCCTCCTTCCCTGCGCTCTCCCACGGTCTGTAATACCAACAGCCGGTCGCCGGATTCTGCACCAGAAGCCGCTCATTGTAATTGTCCCGGATCTTCTGTGCCTCAGAGAGATAATACGCTGCATCTGCGCAGTACTGCTCCGCTGCGGCGCTTTCCTGCTCTGCAGCCGCAACCTTTCCGAGTTCATCCGCCATCCATGAGAGCCGCACGGCATCCGCATAGAGGAAGACGGTCTCCGTGTTCTCGCGCAGAAGCTGGTTCTCGGGATTGCCCCAGTCGCCAAGTCCGTGTGCGATAAAGCCCTCGGGCGTCACCATGGTGAGCAGGTGCGAGAAATACCGCTTCCCCGCCTCGTAATTCTCGGTCAGAATGGAAGCATCTCCATAGAACCAGTAATGCCACCAGGTTCCGAGAATGATCGTGCTGCCCCAGGCGATGATGTCGTAAAAGCTCCCCATGCCCGGGACCGGCAATACGTTCGGGATGTAGCAGGGCGCCTGGGAAGGCACCAGCCCGTCTCCCGCCGGGAAGGCATTTCCCTCGAAATCATAGAACACATCCTCCGGGCCGTGCTGGGCATCCCGGCAGTCCGCAAGGAACTTGCGCCACAGCTCCTTCCCGTTCTTCATATAGAAAATCGACGGCGCCATCAGGTGATTCGGCTCCTGCCAGGCAAACCGCTCAATGGTCGGGCAGTCCGTGTGAACGCCGATCATATTGGCCTCCACCGTCTTTTCAATCATGTCATAGATCTTGTTAAAGCGCTCATCATCGCAGGTAAAACGCCCGCTCCGCTCCCAGGCGCTGGTGATGGCCTGACCGCACAAAGTGCGGATTTCAAACGGCTCATCCGCCTCCACGAGAAAATAGCGCCCGGCAAAATAGGTAAAGGTCTGGGAAAAGGTCTCCCACGCATTGTCTTCTCCAATCACGAAGGTGATGCAGTTGTCGATGGGCATCCAGCCCTTCGCCATCTGATCCGGCACGCCGTTCTCATCCAGCTTCTCAGCCGGGAAGAACCGCACCTCGCAGCCTTTTCTGCCGCGGATCTGCACTGACAGCAGACCGGAGATATTCTGAGAAAGATCATAGATCTTCCGCTGCGGCGTATTCAGAAGGGCCTTTCCATCATACGTCCGGATGATCTTCACCGGTGGCATCTTCTGTTCTTTCATCACACCAGCCGGAATTTCATCCGGGTTTGCAGGGCAGGCCGCCTCCCAGGCCCTGTCGTCATACTCCGGGCGTGACATTTTATGCGCCGATATCCGGAGCTCGTCATATTTTGCCTCGCCTGATAGTGTTTCGCTTAAACGAAGCGCTGCAGATTCGCCGGCAAGTTCCAGGAAACGACCGGCATCGATTTTCTCCGATCCGTAGACATTGGAATACTGCACTGCATGGGGCGCAGTGCGGAAGCTTTCATCTGTCTCCACGATTTCCTGCGTCCCGTCCTTGTACGTGATCTCGAGCCGCAGCGCTGTCACCAGGCTCTTTCCAAAGGGCCGGTAGGGATTAGGATTCGGCGGCATGAAGGGCGGGAAGTGGAAGGTGTAGTACTCCCCATCCAGAATATACCAGCCGTTTCCAACCTCCAGCAGCAGAGCATTTTCTCCTTCCTGAAGAAGCTGCGTCACATCGAAGGTCACATAGAAAACCGTCTTCCGGTAATCTGTCCAGGCCGGATCCAGCACATGGTCTGTGACCTTCTCTCCGTTGAGATAAAAGTTGAACTGCCCCATGCCGGTGACAGCAGCCGTGGCTTTCCGGACGGGTTTACTCAGCCGGATGCTTCTGCGGGCATAAAAGGGCTTAGACGTGTGATTGGTAATCCAGTTTTCCGGTGCTCTCATGCTGTTCCCCCTGTTTTCGGCCTGAACCGGTTTTGCTATAATGTCATTATTATTTTAACTGTATACTGTACTTCGTAAAAGATTCATCAATGAATCGTATAAACAAGATTTAGAACCAAGGAGTTTCCATGTCCGTCGTGCTGACTGTTCCGCCCCTGAATGATACTGAGCTTGCCTTCCGGTCTGCCTGCTCCGTCTGTCCGGAGCTGAGGGATCGGACCTGGATCCGCTCGGCAGAAATCCCGGAATATTCGGCGAAGACCGGCATCGACCTTGACCGGCTGACGCCCGTTCCCCTGTCGGAGAATCTCTCGGAGGATCAATTCTTTGAGCCCGGGACGAACATCGCGATCTTCCGGCACCTGCGCTATCTGCCGGCTGTGCTGCACAGCCATCGCTTCTTCGAACTGTCTTATGTTCTCTCCGGCACCTGCCGCAATCAGATCGGCACAGAGCTGCTGTCCATGCAGGCCGGTGATATCTGCATCATCGCGCCCGGAACGGAACACGCGCTTTCCGCCTTCTCGGAGGATGCCGTTATTTACAACGTACTGATCCGCTCCAGCACTTTTGAATCCGCTTTTTTCGGAACGCTTTCAGAGCGGGATGTGCTCTCTGCATTCTTTTCCCATGCACTGTACAATCCGGCCAGCACATCACATATTCTCTTCCGAACGGCCCTGGATGAACAGCTGTCCGCTGTTTTTCTGCAGCTGTATCAGGAGCAGGAATCCAATCTGAAATACCGGCGCCGACTCATGGACAATATACTGACCGGCTTCTTCATTCTGCTGCTGCGAAGCCATGAACAGCACATCATCCTGCCGGATACGGCGAACCCCGGGCAGGATGATGATAACCTGTTCTATCTTCTGAATTATATTCAGGCGAACTATACCCATGTGACGGTCCGGGAACTGGCAGACTTCTTCCACTACAGTGAACGGCAGATTTCCCGCCTGATTAAAGAACATACCGGTATGAATTTCCCCGACCTGATCCGGCGGCTGAAGCTGCGCCGTTCAGCTGAACTATTGATCAATCCGGATCTGTCGGTCAATACCGTCATGGAATCTGTCGGCTACGCCGACCTCTCCAGCTTCTACAAAGCCTTCAAGAGCTTCTATGGCATGACGCCGGCACAGTACCGCCAGGCGCATCAGGCCAGCGACATTGTGCCGTCCTGAATCTGAACCCGGTAAAAGACCGGCCGCTCCATGTACTTGTCATTCGGTGCATGCAGCGTAAAAATCAGATTGCCCGCAAGGTCCTTAAAAAACATGCCGTGCCCGCCGTTCTCCGGATACAGCGGCTGTTCCTGCTGCCGCCAGGGCCCGGCGATGCGACCGCTGTCTGAAACCGCAACACCGACTGCGTAGCCGGCTCTGCTCCAGCTGGAGAAAATCATATACAGCCGGCCGTCTTCTCCCTTCTGCAGGCAGGCGCCGTCCGAAAAATAGCAGTCTCCGCTGATTCCGAATTCTGCTTTAGCGAAGGGTACGGGTCTCGCCCAGGCTGTGTCCTGCGCACAGAACAGACATACCGGCTCGGACACCGCGCGGCTCAGATCATCGGAGAGCTCCTGCATACAGTACTCTCCGCGCAGCGCGCTGCCGCCGTCCTCAAAGGAATGGGAGTAGACCAGGTACGGCCTGCCGTCTTCAAACAGGAGCGTGCCGTCAATGCAGGTCCAATCCTCCGGCGTAATCCGTCCGCTGTAAACCTCAAACGGTCCGGTCGGCGCATCTGCGCGCAAGATGTAGATTCCTTTTCTGACCTGGTCTGCGCCGAGCGTTGTCACCAGATAAAAGCTGTCCCGAACTACATAACATTCCGGGGCCCAGTAAAAGCGGTTGGCGAAAAACCCTTCCGGGCGATGGAAAATCTCGACAGGTCCCTCGAAATTCTCCAGATCCGTACTCACATAGCAGTCAAAGCCATCCATCTCGTCCCAGCAGCTCTCACTCCGGGTTCCGTAGAGATAGTATTTCCCGCCATGAACCAGCACAAACGGATCTCGAATATTTACGTCCTGTCTCTTCATATCATGTTCTCCCGCCGGGCTTTTCCGCCGCTTTCCCAAGTCTTCGTTGATTTCCAGCCTTACTTCTCGTCGCTGGCCTTCATGTGCGCCTTCATCTCATTGATCTCCGCGCGGTGCGGCTCAATCGGATTGAAAAGCAGACACACGATAATGATAACACAGGTCAGTGCCGGGATCGCAAACCGGAGGCTGTTGATTGCAAACATCGCGGAATCCGGCTGGCCGCCGATGGCATTGGCGATGTATCCGGTCGCTGCCAGAATCGCCAGGATACCCGAGCTCACCATGGTGGAACCACACTTATAGGCAAAGCCCTTGATCGCGGAAACCATGCCGTTCATGGAGACGCCTTCCTTCAGCTGCAGATAGTCGATGGTGTCGTTGACATAGAAGTTGATCAGTCCCTGCTCCATGGAGCTGAACGCTGTCGCAATGAAGGAGATCACAAACAGCGCCGTCATAGATTTGTTGCCCACGAAGAACAAAATGACATAGCAGACCAGTGTTACTGCCTGTGTGAAGATGAACGCCTTGGTAGGGGTTCCGAAGACCTTCAGCACAATCGGCATGATGACCATCATGGAGACCAGTGCGCCGATGGACAGAATGCCCATGTACAGACCGATGAGATCCGGCCGCATGATGTAGTACATGATGTAGTAAACAGAAGTGGAAAACATCGAGCCATAACCGACAGAAGCCATCATCCAGACAATCAGCATAATGATCAGCTTCTTGTGCTTTAAGAACACGCCGAAATCCTTCAGGATAGAACGTCCTTCTTCTACTTCGGGCTTATAGCGCTCCTTCGTGCTCTTGAACAGCCAGAGATTGGCTGCAATAGCCAGAATACCGTAGATGATCATCAGCGGTGCGTAGCTGCCAAGTTTTGCCACCCAGCCGGAAGTGAACGTCGAAGCGATCGTAAACGAGATCGCAATCGAAATGATGCCCAGCTGAATCGCCTGACCGCGCTCCGCGTCATTCTTGGTCACAGCCGGAATCAGCGCCATCTGCGGCATCGTCAGTGCTGTGACGCTCATGCCGAACAGAATGTAGAAAACTGAAAACCAGGCGGTCTTCGCACCGGTCGAGGCGAACTGCGGATTCAGGAACAGCAGGAACGAGACCACTGTCAGGACCGCCGGAACCCACAGCAGATACGGCCGGAACGAGCCATATTTTGTCTTCGTGCGGTCACAGATACCACCCATCAGCGGATCGTTGATCGCATCCCAGAGGGTCGCAACCAGCATGATCACGGAACCCACTGCGGCCGGGATCAGCACGGTATCCGTCATATACACGGAAATGAAGCTCGCAACCGTTGCCTGAATGAGCATGAAGCCGCCGCCCTGTGAAAGTGCGAAGCTCCACGCCGTACTTCTGGTAAATCCTTTTGATTCTTCTTTTGCCATGATACCCTCCTCATAACTCCGGCTTCAGGATGCGCCGGATGATTGCCGAATCCTACAACCTTCAGTCTATCGGGTATCAGAAAAAGAGGCATTTGCCCGTCCTGCCAATACCTTTTGGTCAGATCGGACATCTGCCTCTTTACAAATCATTATGCTTTCTTTCTGTTCAGTTGATGAATGTGAGGTTTACTTCTTCGAAAGAAATGCCTCAATCGCATCGGCCGTCGCCTGTGCGCCGCCCAGGCTCTTCATATCCTCACTGAACTCCTTCGCGGTCTCGCGATAGGACGGATCTTCCAGCAGCTTCACGATCGCTGCCTTCAGGTTCTCACTGGTGATCTCATCCTTATCAAGGAAGGCAATGCCCAGCCCCTGATTCTGAATCACGCCTGCGGTGATCGCCTGCTCATCCATCTGCGGAATCGCAATCATTGGCACGCCGTAATAGATCGCCTCGCCGGTGCCGCCCATGCCCGCATGTGTGATGAATACAGACGCCTGGGAGAGAATGTCGAGCTGCGGAACCATCTGACCGACTTCCACATTTTCGGGAATGTCCTTCAGAGACGCCGGATCAATTGCGCCCAGTGCTGCGAAGACATTGATGTCCAGATCGCGCACAGCGTCAAACAGAATCGGATAGTACTCCGGCCAGTTGTTGAACGCCGTGCCAAGCGATGAATACAGAAGCGGTCTGCCGTTGTCCGGTGCCTTCCAGCTGCCGAACGCCGTCCGCTTGCCGATCTGCACGCCGGTGAAGACGAAGCTTTCGTCGAAGCTTTCGTTATTCGGCACGAGACGCTTCTGCATCATGACCAGGTTGAGGTCACCGTGGCCATCGAAGATTTCCTTCACAGTCATCTTCCGGCAGCCATACTTCTGTACGTAACCCTCTGCGATCTGATCCGCAGCGATCCGGAGCGGATGATCATCCGGAATGCCTGAGAAGGACTCCGCGACGGAATACGTGTCGTTGGAAGGATAGCTGGTATACAGCATAATGTTCGGAACCTTCAGGACATCCGCTGCCATCGTGCCCGCGATGCCGGCAAAATCATGCAGGATCGCATCCGGTCTGTCCTCCTTCAGAACAGCGAGCACGTCGTCGATATAGGCACCTGCTTCGTTCAGGAACAGGAACGGCACGACTGCCGCCACGTTCTCTTCCTGTCCGCCGTCCTTCTGATCATCCTTTTTGTCCTCGTTGTGCTTGTCATTGTCCGCCATCCAGGACTTGACGGGGACGAATTTTGCCCCGGTGGGCTCGATGATGTTCCGGAAATTCTCCGTGGTGAAGTAGGTCACACGAACACCCCTCTTCACCAGCTCCGTCACAAAGGAAAGTGTCGGATTGACATGTCCGAACGCGCCGAGGGATACTACTGCAATATGCATCTTTTACTCCTTTCTTTTTACGGGCCTTCTGCCCGATGTCTCACCTTATTCAAGAACGCCTCGGCGTTCTTGCCGCGCCGCGCTCAGGCCAGAATGGTCCTTCCACTGAGCGCGGCTGAGTTGATATTAAATCCCTGTCCCGATCTTCAGAAGATCCGCAAAGGTTTCGATCACATAATCTGATTTTTCATAGCTGGCAGCATCGCCGATGCCGATGGCTGTCATGCCGCCTGCCTTCGCGGCGTCGATGCCGGCATAGGCGTCCTCCACCACTGCACATTCCGCCGGGGAGACACCCAGGAACTCCGCGCCTTTCAGGAACACCTCCGGGTCCGGCTTGGAACGCGTGATATTGTTGCCGTCAGAAATCGCATCAAATGCGTCCTTCAGTTCCACCTTTTCCAGAATGAAGGTGGCGTTCTTGCTGGAGGAGCCAAGGGAAAGCTTGTAGCCTCGTCTTCTGAGCTCCGCCAATGTATCCCGGACCTCCTGTGTCACATCGTCCCGTGTCATCGTCTCCAGATGCGCGCGGTAGATCGCCTGCTTCTTTACCAGCAGCTCATCTTTAACTTCCTGCGGCAGTTCCTTGTGATTTTCCCGCAGAATGATATCCAGTGAATCCGCCCGGCTCACGCCTCGCAGCAGGTTGTTCATGGTCTCGTCAAAATACAGACCCTGCTCATCTGCTACTTCTTTCCAGGCCAGATAATGAAATTTATCTGTAAATACAATGACGCCGTCCAGATCAAAAATAAAAGCCTTCACCCTTAGATCTCCACCTCCAATCCATCTTCTGCTGTGACCCTGATGCATCCCTTCGGAGCCGTCCCCACAATAATCATCTGTGCGCGGCCGCCAAAGGTATCCGTCACTCTCTCGTTATAATTGTGCGCCGGCTTCGGGTCACCGCTGCCCAGCGCGACCTGTACATTTTCCGGTGCTGTCACCGTGATCTCCCGTTCCGCATCCGTTACAAGCTTTCCGTTCTCATCCAGCAGCTCGATGCTGTAATAGGTCAGCTGCTGCGCAGCCCCTTCTGCCTGCGCGGCTTTTTCCCGGTACCACGGTTCCTTTTTTACGACCAGCGTCACGGCATCGCCGGCGCTCATCAGCTCCTGCTGCCCGATAACGTCTCCCTTTTCATAGGCGATGGCTTTCAGCGTGCCCTTCCGGTAAGTTGTCTCATAAGTCGTAATGAATCCAGTCTCTTTTCCGGCAGGCTTTCTGCCCAGGCTGACCCCGTCCTGAATCAGCTCGACTTCATCGCCGGGCGCATATACTTCCACAATAACAGGCTTTTCTTCGCAGTCCTTAAATGTCCAGGAATGTGTCGCATCGCTGATCACCCATGGTGTCTTCATGACCGGTTCGCCGTAGTGATAGGGATTCTGCACCGCAATGTACGGATCTTTCCGGAGACCGAACACAATCTCCCGATAATATGACGCCGGCCGGCGCATGCCCGTCAGATCGATATCGCCGCAATAGGCCAGCTGCGCCGGAAACTGTGCACCGAAGCCGCCTTCGCCAAAATGATACCCCGGGATGCCGACTCCCGCCTCGCCGATGTAATCCCAGCCGGTCCAGGTGAAGTCACCGATGACATGGGAAAGCCGCGTGATCTCACCCCAGTTGCGGGCGATCTCCGGCGGATAGGTCTCACTGCCCACAATGACACGATTGGGATAGTTCTTTCCGTCCGGCTCATAGCGCGCGGTCATGTAGTTGTAGCCAGCCACATCCAGAGAAGCACAGGCTTTCTCCAGCCGCTCGGAAATACAGCGATGTACAACGATCTCATCCATATGATCGTCTGCCATCGTCAGAAAGTCATTGACATTTCCAACCTCTTCTCCCCGCTGCGCCATACCGGATGCGACATCCGCCATAATCACCGGGACGGAATCACCCGCGGCAAAAACGCCATTAATGCCTGCTGTCGTATAGCGGGTCTCATCCAACGCATGGAGCTTAGCACTGATCGCATGGGCTGTTGCTGAGCCTGCATCCATTCCGATCTCCGGAATCTCGTTGCCGATCGAATACAGCACGACGCAGGGGTGATTGAAGTCCTTGCGGACCATCGCCTCCGTGTCCTTCTCCCACCATTCGTTGAAATACAGGCCGTAGTCGTAGTTGGACTTCATCCGGTTCCACATGTCCGTCAGCTCATCCATGACATAGACACCCAGCTCGTCGCAGGCGCGCAGCATGGCTTCCGCCATGGGATGATGGGACATACGGATCGCATTGAAGCCTGCCTTCTTCAGCAGCAGCACCTGCCGGTACTGCGCATCCTCATAGGTCGCGGCGCCGATGATGCCGCTGTCATGATGAATGCAGGCGCCGCGCAGCTTCACGGTCTGCCCGTTGACCTGAAGTCCTTTTTTCGAATCCAGTGAAAGATTCCGGATCCCAAACCGGTCATCGTCCGCATCCAGTTCTTCTCCCGCCGGCGTACACAGCATCGTCTCAATCGCATAGAGTGCCGGCTGCTCTTCGCTCCAGCATTTCGGTGCCTCGACAAGAATCCGCTGCACCAGTGTGCGCTGTTCTCCGGCAGTCAGACGCAGACTAGTCTTTTCGCGTCCCGCCCGGACACCGGCAGGATCCTTCAGCACCGTCTCCAGCACCAGCTCTGCCGGCTGTGTGCTCCGGTTCTCAATCTCAGCTGTGATCTTCAGAACTGCCGCATCATCCCGGATCTCTTCTGTCCGCACCTGCACGCCCTGCGGAACAATCCGCGTCAGTCCGGAGGTCTGAAGCCACACATCCCGGTAAATGCCGGAACCGGAATACCAGCGGCTGTTGTTCATCGCGCCGTTGCGGACCAGCACGCGCAGCTCATTGACCTCTCCAAATTTTAGATAGGAATTCAGCGGTGCCGTGAAGCCGGTATAGCCATACGGATTCTTGGCAATAAACTGTCCGTTCAGATACACCATGGCATTCATGTACACACCTTCGAAATAGACCTGCACAATCTGATCCCGCCAGGACTCTTCCGGCGTAAACAGCTTCACATACGTGTAGCAGTCGCCATCCCTGAATCCCGTGCTGGTGCGATTCGGACTGTCCGGATGCGGCTTGTCCGCAATCATCGCATCGTGCGGCAGCGTGATGTCCTGCGCGTTATCCGGTATGTTCCAGATCAGAGCAAAAGCATCCTTATCCGCCCAGAACTTCCAGTTGTCATTCCATCTGATTTTCTGCATATGTCCCCCTTAAAAGCTTTCCTGATTCTGCTGTATCCTGCCAATGCCCCGGCTCTTCCCCCTTCGGCCGGAGCGAGAAGCCTGTCAGCGGATCGTAAATTCTGCAAAGTCCAGCACGCCCTCCCGCGTCCGGAAGTACAGTGCGTGTGTTCCGCAGACCGGTGCAAAGGCGCCGAAGGCATCGGTCCAGCCGGCAGCGCTGCTTCCCAGCACGGTCACCAGCGGGCCGTCCGGCGCATCCAGATGCATCTCCAGCTTTCCCGTGCCGCGCAGCTTCGCGGTGATCGATTTTTCTTCCCCTGTAAAGGCAAAATACTTAAAGCCGGCGACAGATCCCTTTCTCAGGTTCCGGATCAGCGGGCGCAGCGGCAGCAACTCCTCGCCGTCGATGTCGGTCCGGCCATCCCCCAGTGCCGCAGCCTCGCAGCAGGCCGCATCAGACCCGGAAGGATCTTCGCACGACTCGGTGGTGATCATCGGCCACTCCTCCGGCATCGGCGGCAGCGGCTCCCCGGGGCCTGCCAGCAGGCAGTTGCCCATCGCGCTCCGGTCCTCCTGCGTCAGATGGCAGGCGATATAGGTCTGCCACCGCCCTGCTGCCGGCAGCGGTCCGCCGTTCAGGCCGCAGCTGGTGATTTCGATCTGCGGAATGGTTCCGTCCGCCTCGAAATGCACCTCGTCGGCGCAGCCCTGCCTGGAGTACTGCGTTCCGTTGATGTGGCGGTGCCAGAAGATGTATGTCTTCTCTCCGACCTGCACGAGCCCGCCGTGGTTGTTGCCCATATAGTTGGTCGGCAGCGTGTTGCCCTGATAGCCGATGTCGCCGTTGGAGACAATCACACCCTTGAACTCAAACGGGCCCTCAGGCGTCTTCGCCATACCGTAGCAGAGCTCGTTGCCCTGCAGAGAAGAGTAGACAAAATAGTACCAGTCGCCGAAGTGCCGGATACTGGAGGCTTCGAAGAACGGATGCTCCGCGTAGCCCGTTCCCTCCGAGGTATCACACCCGTTGGCCACACAGACTGGATCGGAGATCACGGTGTGCATATCATCGGCCAGGCGCACCATCATGGCGCCTTCCACGGGGCCCTGCCCCGGGAAGCGCAGCTGCGGTGCGAAGCCGTAATACAGATAGTTGCCGCTCTCTTCGCTTAAGATCGCCGGGTCGAATTTGTTGCCGGCCTCCGGGACGCGTCCGTCCTCATAGGTGACATAGTCCAGGAAGGTAAACGGCCCCGCCGGCGAATCCGACACTGCGACCGAAATGACATTGGCAAAATCCAGCGCGTAGTACAGGTAGTACCGGCCGTCCGGGCCCTTCGCAGCGTCCGGTGCAAAAAGCGTCCGCGGCTCCTCCGCTGTGCCTTCCGGGCACCAGATCTGCGGCACTTCCCGGCCGCCGTGCGCTGCGCTGTCGTAGGGCGCGCCATTTAACGGATCCTGCATTTTGCTGTAGATCACGCCCTCATAGCGCCAGTTCCCGGGATCTTCCACGGGCGCACTCCAGCCCACGTAATCCTGGTCGCAGAATGTCGTGCCGTTCAGCGAGTCGTGGCTTCCGTAAATATAGATTCTGCCGTCGAATACATGCGGTTCCCCGTCCGGAACCGTCTCCCAGAAGGGAAGATAAGGATTCAGACCTGTCGTTTTCATAATATGCCCCCTTTGCTGTCTTTGCCGCCTGCCGGTCGAGCCGACTGCGGCATATACCCTTGTATTATTCTATCAAAAACCGCCGGTTGTCGAAACAGCCGGCGGTTGATTTGTCTGTAAATATCTGATTGATTTTCCGTTTACCTTCCGGATCAGCCTTTGACTGCGCCCATCGCCAGGCCCTTCGCGAAGTATTTCTGGAAGAAGGGATAGATGATGAGAACCGGCAGGATACCGACGAAGGCGATGGCCATGCGGACCGTCGTGGTCGGCAGATCACCGATATTGACACCGCCGGTCGCATTGGAGGCCAGGAACTGAATGTTCTCGTTGATGTTGTTCAGAATATTCTGAATCGTGTAAAGCTCCTTGCCCTTGTTGTCGAGATAGTACAGACCGTTGGTCCAGTCGTTCAAGTACGCCAGACCGGTCATCAGGCCGCTGGTGGC